>JAQVSX010000101.1 GCA_028700355.1 Clostridia bacterium | reverse complement strand
ATTTTGTCACCCTTTTGTCACCCACGCACTATTAAATTGTACAAAACTTACTTTATGAAACAAAAATTATGCACGATATTGCATTAATTTGCTTAGAAAAGGCGCAAAACAGCCATAATATTAACGCTGTTTGCCGTTATGCAAGCTAAAACAAGCGTCTATACCGCCTCCTAAGCGCTAGGCCGTGGGTTCGACTCCCTCCGGGAACGCCAAAACCTAAGCGGACGGCTTTTAGAGCTTTCCGCTTTTTTCTGCTAAAAAATTCAAATTAAAAAATAGTCTTGCTTATTTTGAAAAAATAAATTATAATATACAGATAAAATGTATAAATTCTTAATGTATTTATTTCGGAGGACTTATGATAAATGTTATTGAAGTAAACAGCAAAAGATTAATGAAAAAATTTGTTAATTTTCCGTTGCAGCTATATAAAAACAATCCATATTATGTGCCGCTGTTTTTCGGGGATGAATATAAACTGTATTTTCCTAAAAAAAATGTAAATTCAGACACAACAATATCAAAATTTTTTCTTGCCTATAAAGACGGAGAAGTAGTCGGAAGAATAGCTGCGTTAGTGGTAAAGCCCTATATAGAAAAGTCGGGAAGAAAGGTACTTAGGTTCTGTCGCTTTGATTTGATAGACGATGCCGATGTCGCAAAAGCGCTTTTTAACGCAGTTGAGGAATATGCCCGTCAGCAAGGTCTAGACGAGATTCAAGGGCCAATGGGCTATAACGATACAGACAGAGAAGGTCTGCTTATCGAGGGGTTTGACAAAATTTCTACATTTGCCGAAAATTACAGCTTTCCCTATTATGTTAAGCATTTAGAAAACAACGGCTTTAAAAAAGAAATTGATTGGCTTGAATATATGATAACAATTCCTCAGCAGCTTGACGAAAAGGTAAACAAAATAGCAGAATTGGTAGAAAAGCGCTTTAAGCTTAAAGATATTGCCGAAAGCGATATGACTGTAAAGCAAATTATAAACAAATATATCGATCAAATTTTTAATGTTTTAAACAAAGCGTACGAAGCACTTCACGGGACAGTGCCTTTAAAGGGCAAAGTGGTTATGGACATAACCAATGCCTTTAAACTGTTTTTGCTTAAAGATTTTATAAGCATTGTTGTAAATGAAGAAGACAAAGTAATAGGGTTTGGCGTTGCGCTTTCGTCAATTGCCGAAGAGATAATAAGGTGCAGAGGCAAAATTAACCCCCGTTCTATATACAGATTGCTCAAATTAAAGCACAATCCTAAAATTGTAGAATTCGGGCTGATAGCAATACTGCCCGAATACCAGAAAAAAGGCGTAAATGCGATTATTATGAACAAGATACACAAAGGGCTTATTAAAAGGGGAATAACAAAGGCAGAAACCAATTTAGAGCTTGAAACAAACTCCGATGTTTTATCTCTTTGGCAGGGCACAAGCAAAGAATTTATTAAAAGAAGAAGATGCTATATAAAGCAAATTTAGTTTAACAGCTTTTATTTTAACACCGCTTAATGTTTAGGCGGTGTTTTTTTGTGCCAAAAAGAATAAAACATTTACATTAAATAATAATAATAAGACGGAGGAAAACTTTTTATGAAAAGGTTAGCAGTACTATTATGTTTTGTTTTAGCGTTATCAATATTTAGCGCTTGCGACAAAAATAAAGAAACAATAACCATAGTTTATACAAATAAAGCCGAAAGCATAGCATTAACACACCTTGCCGCCGCAATAACGGAAGACGAATATAAATATAAAATAGAAACAATTGAGGTTACCGACAGTCAGGCTTTTGAAATGTTAGCGACTGGTGAAGCTGATATATTTGTAAGCGCAAGGCTGCCGAATACGCACGGCAATTACATTAAAGACTACGGTGAGCAGATAAAATCCTTAGGCATAATTTATGAAAACGCTCAAAACGGGCTTGTTGTGCCGTCGTATGCAGATATTGACAGCATAGCGCAGCTAAACGGCGCAACAACAGATATTGAGGGGAAGATTATAGGCATAAATGCAGAAGCAAATATAATGTCGGTTACAACCGAGGTTATAGAAGAATATGACCTAGATTATGAGCTTATCCCAAACAGTAAGGAAGAGATGTTCAATCTGCTCGGTCAGGCAATATCAAATCAAAAAAACATTGTAATAACGGGCTGGGCACCGCATTGGCAGTTTGATCAGTGGCATTTAAAATTTTTAGACGACCCCTTGGGCATTTACGGCGAAGCTGAAAGAATAGAAGCGTATGCTTCAAAAGATTTTCAAAAAGAATATCCGCAGGTTGCATATTTTTTAGGCGAATACTCTTTAAATACAGCTCAATACGCAGGCCTTATGAATATTTTCAGAAAAGCCGAAAGCAAAGCTGATTTAAAGGAGGTTTCAAGAAGCTGGATTTTTGCAAACAACGGCGTTGTTGACAGCTGGCTTTAAACCTTTTTGTTAATTACTATATTTAAAAAAGGATATATCATTTCTATATTGTTGTCTTGCAAAATTGTCTGAGCGTCCATGCCGAATTTTAAAGCTATATCTTCAATTGTGTCGCTTGGCTTTACGGTATAAATTTCTCCCTTGGTAAAGCCTATTACAAGCCTTTGACCGGGGTATATATCTCCGCTTAATCTGTTTTCCCTAATAATCATATTTATGGGAATATTATAATATGCCGAAATTGAGGCAAGCGTTTCGCCCTCTTTGACTTTATGTATAATATCAAAATCTCTCAATATATTTCTCCTAAAAAGCACTATTTTATATATTATATTCTTTTGCGGTGCGCCGTAAGACAACTTTTTATTATAAATGATAACGGGCGGTAATAAAATGTAATATGTGCTAAATATAAGGGGTGAATATCATCAAATCATTATTTAAAGCGACTGTTACAATTACCGTTTTTTCTATCGCAACAAGGGCAATTGCCTTTTTTAACAGAATTTTTTTAAGCCGAAATTTAGGAGCGGAAGGCATGGGCATATATCAGGTTGTTTTATCGGTTTTTTCTGTGCTTATTACGCTTACTTCTTCGGGACTGCCGATAGCGGTATCTAAACATACTGCCCGCTTTAACGCAGCAAATAATATTGACGGTGCGCATAAAACAGCGACAGCGGCGGCTGTGATAGGCGTATCGCTTTCGCTTATTATTACCCTGTTTATATTTATATTTAAAAATGTTTTCTCGCTGATATTTGCAGATGAGAGGTGTATGCCGATATTTACGGTGCTTTTGCCGGGGATTACCGCTTCGGCAATTTATTCGGCATACAGGGGCGGGCTGTGGGGGCAAAAGAATTATTTTGCCTTTTCCGTTTGTGAATTTATTGAAGAAGTATTGTTGTTTACAATATGTATTATACTGGTTAGCCGTGTCAATATGGTAATTGACGGGGTTTACAATGCAGCGGTTGCAATTACTATTTCGTTTACAGCTTCTGCGCTTATAGCGGTTTGCATTTATTTTTATTATGACGGCAAAATAAAAAATCCGCGGGGATTTTATAAGCCGATAATAAATTCAGCAGCGCCATTGACGGGAATAAGGGCGACATCGGGCATAATAACATCTTTACTCGCATTGATTATTCCGCTTCGCCTTATGATTTGTGGCATGACAAGCAGTGAGGCGCTTGCAGAATTCGGCATTGCATCGGGCATGACATTGCCACTGCTTTTTATTCCCTGCACTTTGGTAGGTTCTCTTGCGCTTGCGCTTATGCCTGAAATTTCAGGCGCAAAAAACAAAAAAAGCAAACAAATAGCTGTAAGCATACAAAATGCTTTAATATTTGCGATTATGGTTTCGCTCGCTATTATGGGAATATACATAACGGTGGGCAAAGATATAACTATATTTTTATTTCACAGCGAAAGGGCAGGAGAGCTTTTAATATACTCCGCCGCCATTATGATACCTATGTCGCTATCGCATATGTCGTCTTCAATATTAAATTCGCTTGGCAGAGAATACAAAAGCTTAAAAAATTATCTTGCGGGTGCGGCGGTAATGCT
>JAQVSX010000100.1 GCA_028700355.1 Clostridia bacterium | reverse complement strand
AATTTTAGACGCATTTTCTATGCGCTTTTTAAGGCTTCTGTCGTACTGCGTTATGCCTACGTTTTCATATGGAGAGCGGTAAATCTGTCCGCATTCCTTGCTTACCGCAACAAGCTGCTTTAATAAATTTTCATAAATTATTAACCTTTCCGAAGTTAGCTTGTCGTAAAAAACGCTGTCAATTTTCATTAAATCGTCGGAAATGTTTTTATTTTCAATAACATTTATAATGCCTTGATAAATAGAAATACCCAGCCGCCTTGTTTTATGAAGTTTCTTTACCGGTTTTTTAAGCGTCTCTTTAAGATCTTTAAGCTCTTTAAGTTTGTTTTTAAAATCTGTTTCTTTATTCGCTTTAAGAGCGGCGGTATCAAGCAGCCTTTTGCATACTTCATTTTTAGCGGTTTTAAGCGAATGAAGCTCTAAGCAAAAATCGCCTATTCCTATAAGGTCAAGCCGCTTTTTTACAACGGAAAGGGCGGCAAGCTTTTGCGCTACAAAAAGTACCCTTTTGTTTTTTGCGATTGCGTTTGCGATAATATTTGTAATGGTCTGAGATTTGCCCGTGCCGGGCGGGCCGTGTAAGACAAAACTTACATTTTTATCCGAAAGCCTGAGCGCCTTGTATTGAGAATTATCGGCGCTAAGGGGCAGATATACGGTTTCTTTATCTTTACGGTCAAAATCTTCTGCACTGTAATATTTTAAAAGCGAAGGCTCTAACTTGTTTTGAGTAAGTGAGTATATTATTTTATTTTTCTTAAAAGTTTCTATATTGGTATGAATGTCGTTCCACATTAAAAAGCTGGAATAGGAAAGCGAAGCGATATAAACATCTTCGGTAACCTCCCACCCTTTAAAGCTGAGTATCATTTTTTTAACGGCGGCAAAGGTGCTTTCGATATCGGAGATATCCTTTAAATTTGCCGTTCCCCGCATTTCTATACCGAATTCCTGTTTTAAAAATTCAAGCAGCGTTATATTAAAGCTGTATTCGTCTTCCCTAAGCACCACGCCAAAGCCCTTTCCGCCCTGTTTTTTTTCAAGCGTAACGGGAATAAGCAGCAAAGGAGCATATTTATAGTTATTTTTATCTTCCGAATAATTCCATTTTAAAAAGCCGCAGGCGGCATATAAGGCGCTTGTGCCCGTTTCCTCGACAGAAGTCTTTTCCTTTCTGTAAAGCGTGCCGAGCGAAGTGCTTAGCGACTTATTGTCTAAAAAAGTGCGCATCCTGCCGTTTTTCTGCTCTAATGATATAAGCTGCGCAAGCGGCTTTATTTTTGGCGGTGTGTCAAAGCTGCCCTTTGAAGACAGATTAGAAGAAAATTCCGAAGGCATTTCAAACAGGCTGTACTGTTTTTTGCTCAGCAGCTTTTGGGCGGTATCACTTAGCGATACAGACATAATTTGTATTGCGCTTTTAGGTTTAAAATTTAGCAGCCTGTTTTTTAGCGATAAATCGAGCAGCCGCCTTTCCCATTGGCTTTCCTTAGACGGCAGCGGCTTTAATTTAAGCTGTTTATAAACTTTTTTTATCTGAGGCATTTCATCGTCTTGCTTATTTCTTTCTTCCTGTATAACCTCATAGCCGCCCGCACTTTTTTTACGCAAAGGCAAGGGGTAATAATTAGCTATGCGGCAGCGCTTTATATCAATTATGGTGTAAAAGCTGCCGCCGTTTTTGGCAATTATTAAAGAGGCGGATTTTTCCGCATCTGAAAATGTGCCGTTTTCAAAAAGCTTTTTTATGTCTATAACGGCAATATCGTCTATTATGCTGTCAGAGCGCTTTTTTAATTCTGTAATATCGTCAAAGGCGCTGTCCAAAAAGCAATTATCTGTAAGCCATATTCCTAAAAGACATTCATCAAAGTTTACCGCCACAGCGCTGTTAAAACCGCAGGCTTCAAGGCATGATGCAAACATACACGCCGTTTCAATCAGTGTCGCCTTTTTTTCTGCTACAACTGTGTCGGTAAAATTTATAATAAAAGGATTTTCAATTCCGCTTTGCTTAATATTTTCGATTTTTTTGTTTTGCACAGAGCGGTATACGGATTCTGCTATCAGGCGTATATCGTCTTTGCTTTTTCCCTGATAGCCGCCCACCATCTGAGAAAGCTTTATGCCCCTCATCAAATCAGAGGCGGATTTTAGCAATTTATAGTTTTCTTTAAGCGGTTTTACAAAGCAAGCCAATAGCTCAGCCGCAGCCATAACTCCGGGATATGAATGATAGGGGAGCAGCGTAATATTGTAAATATTTTCACATAAAACGCCGCCGCTGTAAAGCCGTACTAAGATTTTTGCGATTTTTTTAGAGTCGTTGTCTATTAAGACCTGAGGGTTTAATTCTATATCTGTAATATCTATATCCAACGTGCGCTCATAGGGCAGCAGCTCTATATCTTTTTTATAGTCAATTAAAAGCTCAGTCGAAGTTATAGTTATATAAGCCCCCGTAACACTTTTGCGGTAAAAATTTTTTATATAAAGCCTGTTAATTAGCTTTAAGCCGCTGTGGTAATAACAATAACCGTAATAGGCGGGCAGGCTACATTCAATTTCAAACATTTTTTTAGCCATATACTTAGTTTGCCTTTATTTTTTGTATTTTTTTTACTAATAATACTGCTGCGGCGGCAAACAGCGCGCCGCAGGTGTCAACCGCTATATCAAAAAGTTCAAACGCCCTTCCTGAAACAAAATGCTGGTGAAGCTCGTCGGTTAAGGCATAAAACAAGCAAAATGCCGCATTAAGTAAAAGCACCTTAATATTTTTTAAGCTAAATGTCAATAAAAAAGCCGTAAAGCATATTCCAAGCAGCATAAATATACAAAAATGCGCCCCCACTCTGAGTAAAACAGAAAAATCAGACAATAGCTGCTGTTTGGTTTCTAAGTCAAGTCCGTTAAAACCTCTGTAAAAAAAGGATAAAAGTCTTTCGGTTAAGCTTGTGCTTACGGTTGCGGACTGTTCTCCCGTCTGATGAGAAAACCAAAATATTACTGCCATAATCAAAATTGTAAGTATTAAAAAAATAATTCTCAACAGCTTTTTGTTCATTTTTGCCTTTTTTATTTTGTCGGAGAATTATAAATTTTCTCTATCTGCGCCGCCTTACTGCTTAAAAACCTGTAAGGCAGGCACATATATTTTATTGCGACAAGCAGTACCTTTGATAAATTCTTATCTCTTTTTTGGCAGCTGTCAATAAATGCGTCAGCAACCATTATGTAATTCTTTCTGTCTTCGGCGGAAAGCAAGCCTTCCTTTAAAATACTTTTTTTAAGTGCCTGATAGGCTTTGTTTATTTTTTTATAGTCATCCTTTGCCATGTCAAGACTATCATAATCAAGTTTATATTCAGGCTCTTCAATGGTATCGTCGGTTTCGGAGCTTAACCTGATAACCGTTTCCTTAAAGGGTACTACAACCTTATTGCAAAAATTCAGATAGCCGTCTGTAAACAATTCATCATATTCGTAAAATTCTGTCAAAAACTCAGTTAAATCCCTTTCCTTATTTTCAAATTCGCACAAAAGACAAAATACATAAGCAATCAAATCCTTGCCTTCGGGAAGTTTTATAACATATTTGCCTTTTTTTTCATCTTGGGGGCATTTCGATTTTAAAAACTCTAATTTGTAGTTAAAATCTTTAAGGCAGTCTTCAAGCATTTTGCAAAAGTCCTTGCTTGCCGCCATAGCTTTAAGTAAATTAGATATTTTTTTGTCTGCAAGAATAAGTTTGCTGCCGGCAAGAGCATCACATTTTTCGCAAAATTGTTGTAAATCATCTGTATTAATCGGGAAAAAATCCATAAAGCGTTTGCAACTCCTTATTTTGTATTTAAAAACCATTGCTATTTTTTGTTATTTATTATATAATCTATATATTATAGATATGGAGGTGCTGTTAATATGAAGTCCTTGCAAATTAATTTAAAAATGGCTGAAAACGTTAAGGAATTTGTTTCTATTGTAAACAACTACGATTATGAAATAGATTTAAGGAGCGGCAGGT
>JAQVSX010000099.1 GCA_028700355.1 Clostridia bacterium | reverse complement strand
TTAATATATTATTTATACTGATATTGACTCCGCTTATATATATGGCATATTTTGCCAGTCTGCCGCCGGTTATCTCATTTATTTTTTTGTCTAAATCTGTATCATTGGCAGAAAGCGTATAATATATTTCGCTGCTTTTTGCAATTTCAAGGTTTTGAAGATTGCTGTCAATAAGTACGGGTATTGCTTGATAGTACATTACAAGCTGCGCAATAATATTGCCAAGCACACCTGCTCCGCAAATAATTACATGCTCACCCTTATTGACTTTAATGTCGTCAATAATTTTTAACGCAATAGCAATATACTCAACGAATATAGCGTTATCGGTTTTAACATTTTCAGGCAGTTTTTTTATGTTTTCAAGGGGCAATACCGCAAAATCCCTTAAAAAACCCGCCTTGCCTTTGCCGTAAATATTCATATTCTGGCAGTTGCCGTAATCTTCATTCTTACAAAAGATACAATCATTGCAGGGGATATAGGGGTCTAAAACCACATAATCGCCTTTATTAAAGCCCAAATCGTTTGGACCTATTTCGCTGATAACGCCGGCAGCATGGCGGCAAGGAATAATAGGATACTTTTTCTGCAATACTTTATACTGTAAAATATCGGTATCGCAAATATCCGTTCTTGTTATTCTAACCTTAGAAAAGCCTTCAAATAAATTTTCAGTGCCGCTGCCCGGCTCAATTTTTTCTTTGGCTGTTATCTGCCAATTTTTCATAATAAAACCCGCAATTTTCTTTCCGAAATTTGTTATAATAAGGATTATAATACAATATCTACACAAAAGCAAGTATTTAAGTTTAAATGACTTTAATTAGCCTCTGAATATATTTTTGCCTGAAAAAAAATATTGTTTGTTTGCATACGGTATTTTTTGGTTTAAAAATGTCTTATTTTCATAACTATTATAGAGTTATATCGTTATTTACTTTAATTTTTTAGTATGTATATTTTATTGGGCATAAATTTTTCTTGACTTGCCTATGAAAAACAAATATAATATAACAGCATATGAAAAGCTTAATAACTAAGTCTATGATATGCTTAAAGATATAGGTAGGTGATAAAATTGAAAAGCGAAATACATCCTCAACTTTACAATGTTAAATTTGTATGTGCCTGCGGCGAAACGTTTGAAAGCCGTTCAACCAAAAAGGGCGATGTAATAAAGGTGGAAATTTGCAGCAAATGCCATCCTTTCTTTACAGGCAAACAAAAGCTTATTGACACCGGCGGCCGTGTGGATAAATTCAAAAAGCGTTACGGAATATAGCTAAGTTTTCTTTAAAAAATGTTTAAAGCATTATTTAAAGAGCTTTTTAATTCGGTTAAAATTTTACAATATTAATCTAATAATTTTAAAGCCCTAAATCTGCGATTTAGGGCTTTATTTAAAAGAAGGTATTAATGAGCGAAAAAAATTGCGCCAAAAAATCAAATATTGGGGGGCAGGCGGTAATAGAAGGCGTTATGATGCGTGGCAAAAAAAGTATGGCTATCGCCGTAAGGGACAGCGACGGCTGTATACGCTTAGAAACAAAACGCTTACAGCCGCCTAATTCTAAGCTGTCAAAAATTCCCGTGCTGCGGGGCATAGTAAACTTTATATCTACAATGGTAATGGGTATAAATACGCTTATGCGTTCTGCCGATGTATTTGGCGAGGCAGAACCTACAAAATTTGAAAAATGGATGGCAAAAAAACTTAAAATTAATTTAATGACTGCGGTTACAGTTATTTCCTTATTTTTGGGTATAGGTCTTGCTATTGCGCTTTTTGTGCTGCTGCCAACCTTTTTGACAGATATGATATATTTACTTGCAGACATTTCAAAAGACGTGCAGCCCATATTGTACAGCATTATAGTAGGGGTGTTTAAAATTATTATACTGCTTTGCTATCTTCTTACGGTTTCGCTTATTAAGGACATAAAAAGGACATTTATGTATCACGGTGCAGAACATAAAACAATAAACTGCTATGAAAGCGGGCAGCAGCTTACCGTAAGCAATATTCAAAAACATACAACATTGCACAACCGCTGCGGCACGACATTTTTGTTTTATGTAATCTTTATTAGCATAATAGTATTTATATTGTTGCAGTCATTAATCAGCTTTTCTATTATAGATAATTATCTTGCGCAGGTTGGCATACGCATACTTGCTATTCCGCTTGTAGCCGGCATCGCTTACGAATTATTTAAATTTCTTGCAAAGCATGACTGGAAAATATTTATGCCGCTTAAACTCCCCGGACTATTACTGCAAAAAATTACCACAAAAGAGCCTGACGACCAAATGGTAGAAGTTGCCCTTACCGCCTTTACAGCTGCGCTTGAAATGGACAGCGATGACAGCATAAAGGAAGTTAAATTTGCCACGGCAAAAAAGCGTGAAGACGTAGAAAAGACGCTTGCCGATATGTTTGAAAAAGCAAATATTTCTCAGCCGCAGGCAAATATAGATTGGACAATTTCCCATGTATTAAACATAGAAAGAAATAAAATAATCACAGTAAAAACCATATCGGCAAAAGATTATCAGACTATAATAGCCCTTGCAAAGAACAGGGCAAAAGGCGAGCCTTTGCAATATGTTTTAAAAGAGACACAGTTTTGCGGTTATAAAATAAATTTAAGCCAAGATGTATTGATACCCCGATTTGAAACGGAAATAATTGCCGAAGAGGCGATAAAGAGAATTAAGCCTCAAAGCAGCGTATTGGATTTATGTACGGGAAGCGGCTGTATAGCTATTGCTGTTCAAAAAAAGACAGGCTGCAAAGTATCCGCAGCCGATATAAGCGAAAAGGCGGTAAAGTTAGCGAAAAGCAATGCCGCAGCAAATAATGCCGAAATAGAGTTTATCGTAAGCGATATGTTTGAAAATTTAGCGGGCAGAAAGTTTGACATAATAATAAGCAATCCGCCTTATATAAAAAGCTCAGATATTGACAGCCTCGAAAGAGAAGTAAAAGACTACGAGCCTTTGTCTGCGCTTGACGGCGGAGAGGACGGTCTAAAATACTATAAAATAATTGCCCAAAACGCCAAAAACTTTATTAACGATGGCGGAATCATATTTTTGGAAACAGGCTACAATCAAAGTGAAGAAGTTAAAGAGTTATTTTCAGAATATAATAATATAGAAGTAATCAAAGACCTTGACGGCAATAACAGAATACTGAAAATAGGCGGGGAGAGACATTAATGATTGAAAAGCTTGAGGCACTTTTAAAAAAATATAACGAGATAGAAGAGTATTTATCACAGCCCTTTGACGCTTCACGGCAAAAGCAATGGACAGAGTTTAGTAAGGAAAGGGCAGCTCTTGAAGAAATAATTAAGTCTTATAAGGAATACAAAAAATATAAAAACGATTTAGAGCAGGCAGATTTACTTTTACAGACCGAAAAAGATAAGGAAATGTTAAAGCTTTTATTGGAAGAAAAAGATTTATGCAAAGAGAAAATGGCAGAGCTTGAACAAAACCTTAAAGTTTTACTGCTGCCAAAAGACCCTAACGACCAAAAAAATGTAATTATGGAAATCCGCGCGGCGGCAGGCGGAGACGAAGCGGGGCTTTTTGCCGCCGAACTTGCCCGTGCATATTACAGATACGCCGAAGGCAGAGGCTGGAAAACAGAGGATATGGGCTCTTCCTATAACGAATACGGCGGCGTTAAGGAAAGCATATTTATGATTAAGGGCAGCGGCGCATATTCAAGGTTAAAATACGAAAGCGGCGTGCACAGAGTGCAGAGAGTGCCGCAAACGGAATCTCAGGGCAGAGTGCATACCTCAACAATAACCGTTGCGGTACTTCCCGAAGCAGAGGATGTAGATGTAGAAATCAACGAAAACGATATAAGAATAGATACCTTTCACAGCGGTGGCGCAGGGGGGCAGAATGTAAATAAGGTAGAAACGGCAATAAGAATTACACACATACCCACAGGTATAGTAGTGCAGAGCCAACAGGAAAGAAGCCAGCTTCAAAACCGTGAAAAAGCGATGAGAGTATTAAAA
>JAQVSX010000098.1 GCA_028700355.1 Clostridia bacterium | reverse complement strand
GGCTGGGATATTTCAGACAGCGCCTGTCCCGCCTCTGCCTTGCCTAAGCGTGAAACCGATATATCGCCTATGGCGCAAATACCTGCCAATTCTCCGTTATCAATTACACATAGCCGCCTTAGCTGTTTTTCTGCCATAATATCTGCGGCTTCGCTAATTGTCGCATCACTTTTTACGGTAACGCAGGAAGAAGTCATTACCTCTTTTAATTTTGTATCGGCATTATAGCCCTTGGCATAGCCCCTTATAACCAAATCCCTGTCAGTTACCACACCTATTAAAGTTCTGTCTCTTAAAATGGGTATAAAGCCTATATCTTCGCTTTTCATTATCTGAGCGGCGGTAGAAATTGCGTCGTTCTCGCTCAGTGTATAGACATCACGTGTCATTATGTCGCTAACTTTTTTATTCATAACAGCCTCCGAAATATAAATATTGATAGTATTATGTATAAATAGCAGCTTAATTATTAACATTTTTAATCATCGACAATATTATTGCATAATTTTTTATAAAATTATATAATGAAAAAAAAGGATGTATTATTATGAATATATGGCACGATGCCGATAAACAAAGAATAAAACCCGAAGAATTTCTTGCTGTAATTGAAATACCCAAAGGCAGCAAAACAAAGTACGAGCTTGATAAGGAGAGCGGGCTTTTAATACTTGACAGAATACTGTACACCTCTACACACTATCCCGCAAATTACGGATTTATACCCCGCACGCTTGCAGATGACGGCGACCCTTTAGATGTGCTGATACTGTGTTCTGAAGAGCTTTTGCCGCTTAGTATGGTTAAATGCTACCCGATAGGCGTTATTATTATGATTGACAGCGGCTACCTCGACGAAAAAATAATTGCAATACCCTGCAATGACCCGACTTACAATACCTATCACGATATTAAAAAGCTGCCCATGCATATTTTTGATGAAATGATACACTTTTTTAAGGTTTATAAACAGCTTGAAAACAAGGAAACGGCGGTTGAGGAAATTCAAAGCAGAAAGGAAGCCGTAAGCATAATACAAAAATCTATCAAAAATTATTTAAAAAAATTTGATTAACAAACCCTTTAATACTACTTAGACATAATCTTATATATGTTATTTCTTATTTCTGTAAAATAATTTTCGGTTATGTCCCTTTTGCCGATTGGCGAGTTTATTTTAAACTCATTGGCTATCTGCGCAGGAGCGCCTTTTATAATATATATAGTATCGGCAATAATAAGCGCCTCGTCTATATCGTGGGTAACAAATACCACACTCCGCCTGTCTTTTTCCCACAGGCTTATAAATTTTTCTATTATCCTGCTTTTTAAAGAAAAATCAAGCGATTTAAAAGGCTCGTCCATTAAAAGCGTATCAGACGGGTAGACAAAAGCCCTTGCCATAGAAAGCCTTTGTTTCATTCCGCCGCTAAGCTGCTTTGGATAGGCATCCTTTTTACCGTATAACTCTACAGCCTTTAAAATATATGTAATTTTTTCCTGCATTGCAGAATTATCTTTTTCTGCGCCTTTAAGCACATATTCAAGGTTTTGTTGTACGGTTAAATTGCTTAGCAGCCTTTCATTTTGAAAAATATAAGATACTTTGCCGCCGCCTTGCACCTGACCGCAATAAGAGCAAATTCCGCTGATGATATTAAGCAGCGTTGTCTTGCCGCTGCCCGATTCACCCAATATGCAGGTGATTTTGCCGCTTTCAAATTCTGCGTTAAAATTATCAAAAACCTTAATATCGCCGTAATTTTTTGTTATGTTTTTTAATGCAATGCTCATACATTCCACCTTATTACGCTTTTTTTAATAACTTCTGTAAGCGCTTCTAATAGCCAGCTAAGTATTATTGCAACTACCGTCCAAGCCATAAGCGCAGGCGTGTCGAGATATATTTGGCTTCTTTGCATACCCATTCCCATACTGTTTTGCGTTTGGGCAAGCACCTCTGACGCTATAATGATTTTAAGGTTAAGCGAAATATTGCCCTTTACCGAAAAAAACAATGCGGGCAGTATTGACGGAATATACAACTTTAATAGCATATCTTTGTTTGATACTTTGTAAACCTTTGACATTTCTACCAAAGAAGAGTCTACATTTATTATTGCTCCGTATGTCGCCGCATATAATGCGGGAAATATTATTAAAAATGCTATAAACATCGGCGCTATCTGCGTTTTAAGCCATATAAGCGCAAGCAGTATTATGCTTATTGTCGGTGTAGAACGAAGCAGCAGTATTATGGGCGATAAAAAATTGTAAAGGGGCTTGTAAAGCGCCGACAGCGAGGCGAGTATAAGCGCAAGTAATAACGCCGCTGCAAAGCTGATAAGCGTCCTTAATAGCGTATACAGTATTTTGGTATAAAACTCAGGCAAAGCAAAGAGCTTAAATAAAGAGGAAAAAACTGCACGGGGAGAGGGCAGTATAATTTCCCTGCCCGCAAGTGCCGCCATAGTCAGCCAAGCGGCAAATATTAATGCCGCCGCCGATAGTGGGTATATTATGTTTTTATATTTATTAAACGCTTTTTTCATTTAGTGTAATAAAAGCCGTCAGAGGGCAGTTTGCCGTCTATTTCATTTATCAGTATATTTAAATACGCTTCTATACTGCTTTTTGCCTCTGCCGCAGATAAAAATTCTATATTGCTGTTTTGCACAGATTGTGCGGTAAACGGGGGCATTGTTCCGCCGTTATCTTTGATAGCTTTTTGCGCCTTTTCAATATTGTTTTGTATCCATAAACTTACATCTTTTTCAAGATTTTCGATTAAAGCATTGATAAATTCGGGGTTATCGTCTATAAAAGATTTTTTTGCAACGACGCAGGCTTGCGGATAAGTCGGCTGACCTGTCGCTTTTTGCCACTCGTCTTTAATATTTAATGCCCTTACAAGCCTGCCCTCTGATTTGCTTATAGCCTGAGATATTACAGGCTCGCCTATTACTGCATAATCGGCTTTACCGCTAATTAACATCGGTACAAGCGTGCTGCCTTCCTGCACAAACTTTAACAAAACCTTATCGTTTATGTCATTATCGTTTTCATCTTCGGTATAATCGATATCGTAATGGTCAAGTATATAGCGCAGCGTGATATCGGGCGTTCCGCCCTGCCCTATGTTATAAACGGTTTTGCCAATCAGTTGGTTTAAATCGGTTATTTCTTCCGGGGCTGCCATATACAATACGCCGTGTACATTTAATGAAAGCATTTGAATATCTTCGCCGCTGTTATACAGCTTTGCGGCTATGTTTGTGGGCATTACTGCAATGTCTAATTCGTTAAGCTTTGCAATTATGCCGTTTGTGCCGCTTACGACCTGATATTCAATATCCCTATCCGCTAAGCTTTGGTTTTCGCTCATCATCTGCGCAAATACCAATGCGGGCGCTCCGCTCGGCATTATTATCTGAACATCGTCATTTTTTGCGCAGCCGGTAAACATTAAGACAAACATAAGCGCCCCGATAATTATTGCTGTTAGTTTTTTCATAATACTTTATGCTCCTTTATATTTGTAATTATTTTTAGGGAATCTCTACAGATGTTATGGCGGATTTTACATTAACATTTTGCAGTCTGCCGATTTTGCCCGTAAATGAAGAAAACTGCTCGTTGCTGCCCTTAAATATAATGCTTATTACATATATGCCGCTTTTTGCATCGGGCAAGCCCATTCTGCCGATAATATTATCGCCGTAAAAGCTAAGCAGCTGCTGCAACTGCATAGAAACGCTTCTATCGCCTTTAACAACAATGCCTATTACGCCTATTCTCTTAGCATCCATTTTTATTATCTCCTTTTTTAGCATTAAAATAGCCGCTTTCCATATCGAAGGAAAACGGCTTTAAATATTACACGCTATGCCGCCGCAATAAACGGCAGTAAATAAATTTTATGTAATACTTACTCTCCGAAATAAATTCATCGATACAGGATACATTTATATTATATGTTAAAAAAAATTAAATGTCAAATTAAATCAGAGAAGCAAAATCTTTAATTTCCGTTATTGCTTATTAGTTCTACCGCTTTTACAATTGCGTTATCGTACTTATATTCGCCGGCATA
>JAQVSX010000002.1 GCA_028700355.1 Clostridia bacterium | reverse complement strand
TTTATCTTTTACAGCCTGAGTAAGAGAATATACAAAGTCCCCGCATATTCCCCCCTCCGTAAAGGGCTTAAACAGCGCTGAAGCGAAAACAACATTAATATTTTTATCATTACTGCCGATAATGCTATCCATAATTTTTACCTCCTAAAAATGAGGAATATTAAACTAAAACAATTTTTTGTAAATCAATAAGAATTTTTTTAAAGTTGCAAGAAGTACCGAATTTTTACTTTGGTATTTTAAAAGAACAGTAAGAGAATACTTGTACTGTTATTATATTACATTTACGGTGGTATTTCAACAATGTTTTAAAAATATTTATATTATTTTTCTATTGTTAACGGGACTAATATAAGTTAAGTTCAGGCGGCTTAATGCCGCTTTTAAGGCAATTTATAAAAATTTTGAATATTTTTAATGCAATTAAAAGATAATATACTTAGATTTTAAAATCAAGGAGGTACTATTAATGGCTAACCAGACTTACAGACCCGGTGAGGAAGTAGATAGCGACGTTACTTTGTATGTTAAGGATGCAGACGGCAATACTTTAAGCGAAATTAAAGTTCCCGCCGGACACAGAGTTCCGCCTACCAGAATTAAAGACGCCGAATCTTATTCCACTAAAAAATAACGGTAGAGATAGTTCCCTATGTTATTAAAAGGCGGCCTGTTTAGCGGGCTGTCTTTTTTTGTCGGTAAAATTATATACTTTACAATTTAGCAGAATTATATTATCATATAAATACAATATATAAGGAGATATATTTTATGCCTTACTGTGTAAAATGCGGAGTGGAACTCGGTAGCGATGAAGAAAATTGCCCGCTATGCTCTACTCCTGTTTATAAACCGGAAACAATGCAGAATATTCCGAATAAAAAGCCAAACCTTGAAAGAGAAAGGGCATCTATCCGTTATATAAAAAACAGATACATAAATATTAGCGGTTTTTGTATTTTATCTGTAATGATAATACTGTCTATTATAAACCTTAGTATAAGCGGAAAAATTGACTGGTCGGGCATGGCGCTTTTATCTCTTGCACTGCTGTGGTTTTTGATGGTATTTCCCGTTAAATACTGCGACAAGCTACATCCCGTAATAATTTCCTCTGTGTGCGCTATAGTCGTTTCTGTTTTCCTTTTGATTATAGACTCAGTATCCGGTTTTTCGGGATGGTCTTTAATAGTTCTTATATCTACTTCTTTCGCAAGCTTTTCGGTTGCTTTGCCACTGCTAAATAAAAGGCTTTCGGCAGTAAGCGTTATATCTTTAACGGCGCTTGGCGCAGCGCTGTATATTTTGCTGCTCGATTTAATTTTAGGTTTTGGAGGCTGGTCTGTTTATGCCGCCGGCGGCATTGTGCTTACCTGGTCATTTATTTTTTTGCCCCGCTATATTAAAAGAAAATATACCGTATTTACGGCGATTGCCACTGACAGCATTCTTATACTTGCCTATTTGTTTTTTGTGCTTAGCGCAAATGGACATATGAACAAATTTTTATCCTTTGCGCTGCCCCTTGTTATAACCGCTTCTTTGCCGGTTATGCTTATCTATTCTATATATAAGATTTTTAAATTATCTATATACGGAATTTTGTCTCTTTGCTTTTTCTTTGCATCGCTGGCGGCTCTTTCTATTGATTTAATATTAAATTATAATGTCTATATGCACGATTTATTATTTCATGAATGGTCTTTAATTACCGCTTCCTGCTGCATGGTTATTGCTCTGTTATTATTTATTATAGAAAAAAATAGCAAATTCAGAGAGTTTTTAAACAAAAAAATGAAATTATAAATATATTTTTCTTAAACGCTGACAATTTTGCGCTTTTTTAAATACTTTTTTCTTGTTGCCTCTCCGCCCCTTAAATGCCTTTCTGCAAGGTTTATATTAAGTATCTTTTTAACCTGCTTATATAAATGTCTGTCAACTACGCTGAGCCTTTCGGTACAGTCTTTATGTACCGTGCTTTTGCTTATTTTAAACAATTTTGCGGTTTCCCTTACAGTGCTGCCGGTATCTATTATATAGTTTGATACGTCGATAACCCTTCTTATTATATACTCTTTCAACAGCTGTTTCCCCCAGATATTTGCTGATATTAAAATATATGGGAATATTTGGCGCTTTATGATATTTTTTGATAAGCGGCATTTTTGGCAAGTTCTCCTTTAATACTAATTTCTAATATCGCTTGCTATGCGTCTGTAACAAAAACTATTACTATATGAATAACATATAATACAACAAAAAGAAAAGGAGAGTATTAATGAGTTTTTATTTTGATAAAAATGACTGCCGCCGCAAGCCGCAAGATTGCTGTTTAGACAAAATATGTAAGATTATTAGAGATTGTTTCTGCCATAAAAAACCTACTCCGCCAAAATGCTTTGATACCTTTTTTCACTGCAAAACAATATGTAAACCCATAAGCCCCTGCAGATGTAAAAAGCATTGCTGCGGATTTTTTGACAACAGAGATAAATGCATATATTAAACGTATTTGCCGCCGCTTGCGATAATGTAACAAAAAATATTATTAAATAATAATATAAAATAGGCGCACAAAAAGAAAGCGCCGTATAAATCTTTAAGGAGATATATTATGAGTTTTGAACAGTTTGATGACTTTGAGGGAATTTTTGACGATTATGAGGATAATTTTGACGATAAGTTTGATAAATATGATGACAATAAATACGATGATAAATTTGACGACAAATTTGACGACGGAGTAAAAAAAGATAAATGCAAACCTGTATGCGAATGTCCTCCTAAAAAAAAGATTGCCTGCATTCCCGCAAAAGTATGTTTTGAAAAGAAGATATGCCCCAAACCCGTTTGTAAACCTGATTGCGAGCCTGTTTGCGAGCCTGTATGCAAGCCCGTTTGTAAACCTGCTTGCAAGCCCGTTTGCAAGCCTGTATGGTCTGAGCTGTATTGCGATTGCTACGGTGCACGCTGTCGCAAAACCTGTATACCCTGCCGTTTTGACTTATGCTGCACCCCTAAATGGTATTGCGATAATATTAAAAAGAATTAGGTCTTTGCAGCGCATATAAACCATATATACCGTACTATATAAAGAGGCAGCAAATTTTGCTGCCTCCTTTTATTATTATTCCCACTCTATTGTTGCCGGCGGTTTGTTTGTAATATCATAAACCACTCTGTTAACATTTTTTACTTCGCTTACTATGCGGTCAGATACTTTTTCCAAAACATCATAAGGTATTTTAACCCACTTAGCCGTCATACCGTCTTCCGATGTAATTGCCCTGAGCGCTATTGTATAAGAATATGTCCTTTCCGACTTGCTGACTCCTACGCTCTTTAAAGAGGTAAGTACAGCAAAATACTGCCATATTTTTTTATCAAGATTGTTTTTTGCTATTTCATCACGGTATATAAAATCTGCTTCCCTGAGTATGTCAAGCTTTTCGCTTGTAACTTCGCCTATTACCCTTACACCAAGTCCCGGTCCGGGAAAGGGCTGTCTTGATACGATGCTTTCGGGTAGGTCAAGCGCTCTTCCCACACTGCGCACCTGCTCTTTATAAAGACTGCGCAGCGGCTCTATAATTTCTTTAAATTCTATAACGGAGGGCAGTCCGCCCACATTATGATGACTTTTTATTACAGAGGAATTTTTGCCGCCGCTCTCTATAACATCGGGATATATGGTGCCTTGCACTAAAAAATCTATGCTGCCAATCTTTTTAGCCTCTTCCTCAAATACCCTGATAAACTGTCCGCCTATAATTTTTCTTTTTTGTTCGGGATCGGTTACGCCATTTAATTTTTCTAAAAAACGCTGCGACGCATCTACCTTAATTACATTCATTTTGCGTTCGTCTTTAAAAACACGCATAACCTCATCCGCTTCGTTTTTGCGCATAAGACCGTGGTCTACAAATATACATATGAGGTTATCTTCGCACACCTTATGCACAAGCGTTGCCGCAACGGCGGAATCGACTCCGCCCGAAAGCGCACAAAGCGCCTTTTTCCCCTGCATTTTTTGTTTTAACTCTATTAGACTTTGCTCTATAAAGCCGTTCATAAATAATTTCTCCTAAACTGCCTACCTTAAACTTGAATAGTTAGGTGCTTCTTTTGTTATTGCTATGTCGTGCGGATGGTTTTCTGTAAGCGATGCGTGGGTTATCTGAATAAACTTTGCGGTTTTTCTCAGCTTTTCTATATTCTCCATTCCACAATACCCCATGCCTGATTTTAAACCGCCCACAATCTGATAAACTATGTCGGCAAGCGTTCCCCTGTAAGGCACTCTGCCTTCCACGCCTTCTGGAACAAATTTTTCGTTATCTTCCTGAAAATATCTGTCTTTGCTGCCCGCCTGCATAGCGGCTATTGAGCCCATACCCCTGTAAACCTTAAAACTTCTGCCCTGAAATACCTCTATATCGCCGGGGCTTTCGGCTGTGCCTGCAAAAAGGCTGCCTATCATTACTGCGGCGGCACCTGCACCAATAGCCTTAACTATATCGCCGGTGTACTTTACGCCGCCGTCGGCAACAATCTTTTTACCCCGCTTGTCTGCCTCTTCGGCGCAGTCCATTATTGCGGTAACCTGAGGTACACCTATGCCCGCTATTATCCTTGTAGTACAGATAGAGCCGGGTCCCATACCAACCTTTACAGCATCTGCGCCCGCTTCTATCAGCGCCGCAGTACCTTCTGCGGTAGCTACATTGCCTGCAATTATTTTTACTTCGGGATAGATATTTTTAATTTTTTCAAGCAGCTTAATAACATTGACAGAATGACCGTGAGCCGTATCCATAGCGATTACATCTACCTTGGCATCTTTAAGCGCTTTGACACGGTCAAGAGTATCCTTTGCAGTACCTACCGCCGCACCCGCAAGCAATCTGCCGTTTGCATCCTTTGCCGAACGGGGATACTGTATTGTCTTTTCAATATCTTTTATTGTGATAAGACCTTTTAAATTAAAATTTTCGTCAACTATTGGAAGCTTTTCTATACGGTGTTTGCCGAGAATTTTCTGAGCCTGCTTAAGTGAAGTGCCTACGGGGGCTGTAACAAGATTGTCCTTTGTCATTATATTTTTTATAGGCTGATTATAGTTTGTCTCAAATCTTAAATCTCTGTTTGTTAGTATGCCTACAAGTTTTCCGTTTTCGGTAATGGGAACGCCCGATATCCTGTATTTTTCCATAAGTTTAAGAGCATCGTATACCATATGTTCGGGCGATAAAAAAAACGGATCGGTAATTACCCCGTGCTCGCTCCTTTTTACCCTGTCTACATGTATTGCCTGCTCTTCTATGGATAGGTTTTTGTGTATTATACCCAAACCGCCTTCCCTTGCAATAGCTATTGCGAGTTTGTACTCTGTAACCGTATCCATTGCCGCGCTTAAAATAGGTATATTTAAATTAAGCCCGCTGAAAAGTTGTGTCGATAAACTTACATCCTTAGGCAATACCTCAGATTTTTGAGGTATAAGCAATACATCGTCAAATGTAAGACCCTGTTTTACTATTTTGGACATTGGTATTCTCCCATATTATTATTTCAAAATATTATATATTATTTTAGTATTTAAGTCAAATAATACCAAAAGACTGTATAAATTTCGTTAGCTTAAAGCAAATCAAGCTTTGGAATATTTTTGAGGTTATAAATATTTGCGTTTATACAATAATATTCTTGACATTTTTAATGATTTGTTGTAAATTCTTTATCAGCTAAAAATATAATATTTTAGACGAATTACTTTAAAGGAAGGTGGTAGTTAGAGTTGGAAAACAAAATTAAATTATACGGCTTTAACAACCTCACAAAAACACTTAGCTTTAATATTTACGACGTGTGTTACGCCAAAAGTGAGAGGGAACAAAAGGATTATATCGAATATATTGACGAGCAGTACAATTCTGAAAGGCTTACGGGAATATTGTGCAAGGTTACCGAAAGTATAGGCGCTCACGTGCTTAATATTTCCAAGCAGGATTACGACCCGCAAGGCGCAAGCGTAACGCTACTTATTTCTGAAGAAGCCCTGCCAATCAACCTTATTGATAAATCCTGCAATCAAGGTCAGCTTGCAATGCTAAAATCTAGGGAAACTGTCGTTGCCCACCTTGACAAAAGCCACGTTACGGTGCATACCTATCCCGAATACCACCGAGACAGTGCAATAGCTACTTTCAGGGTAGATATTGATGTTTCTACCTGCGGAAAAGTATCGCCTTTAAGTGCGCTCGATTACCTGATAGGCAGCTTTGATTCTGATATTATAACAATCGATTACCGTGTGCGAGGCTTTACAAGAGAATGCGACGGCAAAAAAGTGTTTTTAGACCATAAAATCACGTCAATTCAGGATTATATTGACGATTTGACTCTTACTAAATATGATGCCATAGATATGAATGTCTATCAGTCTAATATTTTTCATACTAAAATGCTGATAAAAGACATTATTTTGCAGAATTACCTTTTTAATACCGATGTTTATGAGCTTCCGCCCAAACAAAGACTTTCCATTACCAAAAAATTGAGTCAGGAAATGATTGAGATTTTTAGCGGAATGAATATATATTAAGCGGTTAATTAATTGAGCGAACAAAATTACGCCCCTCTTTTAGAGGCTTTAAAAAAATTTAAATCAAACAGAATAGTGCCGTTCGATGTACCCGGTCATAAACAGGGGCGCGGCAACTTAGAGCTTAGCGATTTTTTAGGCAAGCAGTGTCTTGCCGTCGATGTAAATTCTTCCAAACCGCTCGACAACCTTTGTCATCCCACATCTGTAATAAAAGAGGCACAGCAGCTTGCCGCCGAGGCTTTTAATGCCAAAAGCTCATTTTTTATGGTAAACGGAACATCTGCAGCGGTAAGCGCAATGATTATGTCTGCCGTAAAAGCAGGCGATAAAATTATTATGCCCCGAAATGTACACCGCAGCGCAATAAATGCGCTTGTAATAAGCGGCGCAATACCTGTATATGTAAACCCCGGTATTGATAAACATCTGGGCATACCGCTGGGGATGAGCTTTGACGATTTAAAAAACGCTATTGATAATAATCCCGACGCAAAGGCGGTTTTTTTAAATAACCCCACTTATTACGGCGTATGCTCTGACATTGCCTCTATTATAGAATACGCACACAGCCGTAATATGCTTGCCCTCTGCGACGAGGCGCACGGTACGCATTTATATTTCGGCGAGAATATGCCGCTACCTGCAATGGCGGCAGGTGCGGATATGTCTGCCGTTAGCTTGCATAAGACGGGAGGCTCTCTCACGCAAAGCTCAATTTTGCTTTCCTCAGGCACTTTGAGCGACGGTCATATAAGAAAGATAATCAACCTTACCGGCACTACAAGCGGCTCTTATCTATTGATGGTTTCTTTGGATATTTCTCGTAAGAACCTTGCGGTAAACGGCAAAAGCATATTCAGAAAGGTGCTTTCGCTTGCAGATTACGCAAGGGAGGAAATAAACGATTGGGGCGGCTACCATGCCTTTGCCGACGATATAAGGGGCAGATATGTATATGATTTTGACCGAACTAAGCTGTCTGTCCATACAAGAAGTATAGGGCTTGCCGGCATAGAGGTTTACGACATACTGCGGGACGAATACGATATACAGGTAGAATTTGGCGACCTTGCAAACATACTTGCAATAATATCAATGGGCGACAGCGCTCTTGAAATAGAACGGCTGGTTTCGGCTTTACAGGAAGTTAAGCGCATTTACGGCAAAAAGGATATAAGCGATTTGTTTGACCACGAATATGTTTCCCCCGTTGTTGCCGCAACTCCGCAAAATGCTTTTTACGCCGAAAAAAAATATTTACCTCTTGAAAAAAGCAAAGATTATATAAGCGCCGAATTTGTTATGTGCTATCCGCCCGGCATACCCGTACTTGCGCCCGGCGAAAAAATAACCTCGGAAATTATTGAGTATATTAAATATGCCAAGGAAAAGGGCTGTCTTGTGCTCGGCACGGAAGATATGGCTGTTGAAAATATAAACGTTATCGCCTGACGGTAAAGGAGTTAATTTTTTATGGAATTATGGTATACAGAGCAGCACACCGACAATGTGCGTTTTTCTATTAAAGTAAAAAAACAGATTTATTCGGGCAACAGCGAATTTCAAAGAATAGATGTTTTTGAGTCTGAGGAGTTCGGCATGTTTTTTACGCTTGACGGACTTATTATGGCTACCGAAAAGGACGAATTTATTTATCACGATATGATTGTTCATGTTCCTATGGCGACGAATCCCGATATAAAAAAGGTTTTGGTAATCGGAGCGGGAGACGGTGGCACTGTAAGGGAACTTTGCAGATACAGCGGCATAGAGCATATAGATATGATAGAAATTGACAAGCTGGTAGTAGATGTTTGCAAACAGTATTTTATGCAGACCGCTTGCAGCCTTGAAGACAAAAGGGTGCATATATATTACGAGGACGGGCTAAAATTTGTAAGGACTAAAAAAAGCGAATACGACCTTATTATTGTCGATTCTACCGACCCTTTCGGCCCCGGCGAAGGGCTTTTTACAAGGGAATTTTACGGTAATTGTTTTAACGCATTAAACGATTGCGGCATACTTGTAAACCAGCATGAAAGCCCCTATTATTCCGAATATGCATCTAATATGAAAAGGGCTCACCTGCGCATAAAGGCTTTTTTTAATGTATGCAAGGTTTATCAGGCGCATATACCTACCTATCCTTCGGGCCATTGGCTTTTCGGCTTTGCATCTAAAAAATTTAACCCAGTAAGCGATTTAAACGCAAACGCCTGGCAGTCGCTAAATATAAATACAAGGTATTATAATACAGATATTCATATAGGAAGCTTTGCTTTGCCCACTTATGTAAACGGGCTTTTGGAGGCAAAATGAAAAAATTAGACAGCGTGATTATGGGCTGCGATAAAAGTTTTGATAAAGCCGATTTGATTTTGTTCGGCGCTCCTTTTGACAGCACTACAAGCAATAAGGCAGGCACAAAATACGCAAGCAGATATTTAAGAATGGAGTCGCATAGCTCTATTGAAAGTTACAGCCCCTATTTAGATGAAGATTTGCATAACCTCAACATTTGCGACAGCGGCGATTTGGAGCTGCCTTACGGCAATGCCGAAAAAACGCTTGAAATAATTGAGGGGGCGGTAAACGAAATTTTTGATGCAAACAAAAAACCCTTAATGATAGGCGGAGAGCATTTGCTTACGCTTGCGGCGGCTAAGGCGGCGCAAAAAAAATATCCCGATTTGATAATACTGCATTTTGATGCGCACGCAGACTGCGCCAATGATATATTGGGAGAGAAATTATCTCACGGCACAGTTATTAAAAGAATATGGGAAATTATCGGGGACGGCAAAATATATCAGCTGGGAATACGCTCGGGCACCAAAGAAGAATTTTTATGGTGTGAAAAGCATACAAATTTATACAAATTTAACTTAAATATGCTAAAAAGCGTTGCAGATAAAATTAAAGATTGCCCCGTATATGTTACCTTTGATGTCGATGTTATGGACCCGTCTATTATGCCGTCAACGGGTACACCCGAAGGCGGCGGAGCAACTTATAAGGAATTTATTGAAGCGGCAAAGATAATAAAAGGCTTGAATGTAATCGGAGCGGACTTTATGGAATATTGCCCACAAATTGCAGAGAACTTTTCCGCCGTTGCATGCGGCATGCTCAGGGAATTTATAATTGCCGTAAGCTGAAAAATCAATTTTGTATAAATAAATATATTTTCAAATTGACCTTATTGCCGACAACCTCTACGCCTTCGCTTTGCAGAAGGCGTTTTTGCTGTTCTTCACCGCCGAACACAAAGCTTTTAGCGAGCCGTCCGAAACGGTCTACAACCCTATGGCAAGGCACCGTTATAAATTGCTTGTTTGCGTGCAAAGCCCAACCGACCTCCCTTGCTTTTTTGGGAAACCCTGTCATGCGTGCTATCTGTCCGTATGTCGAAACCTTACCGCAAGGTATTTTTTTTACAGCGTCGTAAACTTTATCAAAAAACATAACCGTTTTTCTGCCTTTATAAGCCTTCTTTAGAAAGTATCTTTTTTATATTTTCAGTCAAGTCGTAAAACACCGTCCAGTAATCGCCGACATTTACCCATACCCGCAGCGAAAATTCAAGCACGTTGTTTGCCTGCGATATAAGCCTTGCAAACGGCTGGGGAATTTCAAGCGCAAGCGGATGCTCTGCGGCTGCATCGGTCAGCAGCTGCTTAATTTTTTCTATATCGGCATTTTGCGCAAATTTATAGTTTAAATCTACCCTGCGCTTATCTTTTGCATAAAAGTTTATCACAGGTTTTTCCGTCATTTGCTTATTGGGCACGGTAATGAGTTTATTGTCCGAAGTGGTTAATTTTGTATAGAAAACGGTTATTGACTCTACCGTTCCTTCCTGAGCGCCGTTGTCGATATAATCGCCCACCCTGAAAGGCTTTGTAAAAAGTATCATAAGACCTCCCGCCAGATTGGAAAGCGCTCCCTGAAAGGCAAGACCTATCGCAATGCCCGCAGTGCCTAAAACGGTTATAATGCCGGTTAGCGGAAAGCCCAGTATGCCTATTACAGATATTATCAATACGGTTTTTAATGTAACTGTTACAAAGCTCGATAAAAAAGTGCGAACGGTGGCATCGGCTTTTTTTATCAGCTTAGATTTTTTCATAAGAAAGACGATAAATTTAATAAAGTACCATCCCGCAATTAATACGGCAACGGCAAGCAACAGCTTTAATCCCGTATTTACCAAAAAGTTTAGAATTGTGTCCCATATTGTCATTTTTTCTCTCCTTGTCTGTATTACAAGCCGTTAAGAGAAAAAACTAATTAAATTGATTGATTTACAGACGGCAAAGTAATAGTTATATTATTTAATTCGTGTATTGTCAAAGAAAAAGAAATATCGACGCCGCTACTGTTAATAATGCCGTTAAGCTCGCAGCTGTCATTAACTAATTCCAATCTCATTGACTTAACTTCCATATTCATAAGGGAAATATCTGCATCTTCTTTTAAATTATAAACGTCTTCTTCTTCATCATAAGTATAATTATCGCCAACAAAAAGCTCTATAAATTCTTCGCCGCCGCTTGAGTCTCCCGAGTTATAGGGCTGACCGCTGTCTTTTACCCAACTTGTGCCTTGCCTTGTATATGTATAAACAATATTGCCAATAATCTCGCGATATTGTTCAGGCTCACTCGCAAATCCGCTTTGATAGCTTTTATTGCCGTCATAAAGCATAGTAACATTTATAGTTTGATAACTTGCCGTCATTTCCATTAACATCTCGCAGCTTTGAGCCTGCGCTAATTCATTGTAAAATTCGTCAATAGTGGCATTTTGAAAATTGTAATTATCGGAGCTATCATTAAATTTAGTTCTCTTTGGCGTGCATGCAAAGCAAACTATTAATGTAACTAGTATAATCGAAACAAATAAATAACATTTTTTCATTTTCATCCCCTTAAAACATACTATAAAACACTGTTTATTTTTTATTTACATCTACAAAATTTGAAGTTATCTTGTCTATGTCTTCGTTTTTACCGCAAATTACAACAGAATCGCCGCTAAAAAGAATACTGTCGCCTCCCGGCGTTACAGTTACATCTCCGTCAGACCTTTTTATCAGCATAACAGAAACGGCATAATCTTTACGCAAATTTATTTCCGTAAGTGATTTATTTACCCAGACTGCCGGCGTTAATATTTCTATCATATTATATTTATCAGTCAGCTCTATTATATCCGTCAGGTTGGGATTGACCAGACGTGAAGCTATCTTTTTGCCCATATCCACTTCGGGAAATACAATTAAATCTGCCCCTATTTTTTCCAGCACGCTTTTATGCTTTTCGTTTTGCGCTTTGGCAATAATATATTTTACTCCCATTTGCTTGCATATAAGCGTTGCGAGTATGCTCGACTGCATCTTATTCCCCATACAGACGGCAACCACATCAAAATTGTTGATTCCTATTTTTTTTAAAACATCTTCGTCGCCGCCGTCGCCTTCTATTGAATGTGTAACATAGGAAGATATCTGATTGATTTTTTCTTCATCAATATCTATTGCCAAAACATCTTTATCCATCTCGTACAGCCTTTTTGCAAGGGCGGTGCCAAATTGCCCCAAACCTATTATAGCAAACTGACTGTTTTTCTTTTTTGCCATAGTGCCTCCTGTAATTAACCTATCATAACCGATACTTCGGGATATTTTATTGTTACATTTTCTTTTTGCTTTCTGTTAATAAACATTATCGCAATCATTAAAAAGCCCAGCCTTCCCACAAACATAAGTATCATTATCAATATGCGAGATAGAGCTGAAAATTCGGCTGTAATGCCCAGACTTAGCCCCACAGTCGAAAATGCGCTGACTGTCTCAAAAACCACGCTCTTTAAAGTAATATTAGTATTACCGCTTTCTATTATCAATATTACAAATGTAGATACTATAATCATTATAAGCGAATAAATAAAAAATGTAACCGCTTTCGATGCAGTTTTTGAAGATATACTGTAACCGAAAACATTAAGCTCTTTCCCCCCCCCTTTTAAACCGTTTATTAAGAGAATTATAAGCAAAAATGCCGTTGTGGTTTTTATACCGCCGCCCGTTGATGCAGGCGACGCACCGATAAACATATTTATTATTGTTATTATAATACCTGCATCTGTTATTTTGCTTTGATTAATTGTACTGTATCCGGCAGTCCTTGCTGTTGTTGACTGAAACAAAGAATGTAATAATTTATCAAAGAAACTATATTTTCCGAGAGTATCAGGATTGCTCCATTCAGTAATCATAAATAACAGCGAGCTTGATAATATAAGCGTTATGCTCGTTAAAATGACTACCCTTGTCTGAAAAGAGTATCTGCCTTTTCGCTTAGTAAACATTTCGTTTATTACCGAAAAGCCCAAACCGCCTAAGAATATCAATGACATTAAAGACAGATTAATTAATATATTACTGCTGTAAGCGGAAGTCGAAAAATCTACAAGGCTTATTCCCGCATTGCAAAATGCCGAAACGGAATGAAATATCGCATAATAAAAGCCCCTGCTAAAGCCGTATCTGTTTATAAAATCAAAAGACAGTAGCACTGCGCCTGAAAGTTCTATTACCAGTGTATATACTACTATAATCAAAGTCAGCCTTACAACGCCTTGCAAGCTTTGCTGATTATAAGATTCCGAAAGAGTAAGCCTCTCTTTTAACGTTATTTTTTTACCTAAAAAAATAAAAACAAGCGTCGCCGCCGTCATAATGCCCAGACCGCCTATTTGTATCAATAAAAGTATTACAATTTGCCCGAACAAAGTATAGCTTTGCGCAATATCTACAACGGTAAGCCCCACTACGCATACTGCGCTTGTTGCGGTAAAAAGCAAATCACTATAAGATAACCTTTCCGACGTTGCAAAGGGCAACGAAAGCAAAAGAGAACCTAATAATATAGCCGCAAAAAAACCAAGAATTATTATCATCGGCGCAGGCATTTTATATTTTCTTCTGAGTGTTTTCTTATACTTATTGTTATTATCTAACATATTTTTTGATTATAACACTTTTACCGCATATATACAATTATTTTTTAATAAATGGCAAAAAATTGCTAAGGCGGAAATACTACTTTCATAGAAATATTATAAAGCGTTTTGCCTATATTATTTTGTATGATATAATGTTTTTACCCCAAAAATTATTAAAGGGAAACTGGTGTTAGGAGATTTTTATATTGAGGCTTGATAAATTTTTAAAAATCAGCCGTATATTAAAAAGACGTACTGTCGCTAACGCCGCTTGCGACGGCGGCAGGGTAACCGTAAACGGTAAGACGGCAAAGCCCTCTTTGCAGCTAAATATGGGCGATATTTTAGAGATTTCCCTCGGCAACAACAGGCTTTGTGTAAGGGTGCTTGCGCTGCCCCAATATGTAAAAAAGGAAGAAGCGCAAAACTTGTTTGAAGTGATAAGTGAATAATGCGTATAACAGCTATTATTGCCGCCGCAGGTAAAGGCGTGCGTTCGGAGTGTGAAAATAAATTATTTGAGCAGGCACAGGGAAAAACCGTTTTACAATACGCTGCGCAGAAGTTTTTAGACTCTGACAGGATTGACGGCATAATAATTGTTGCGGCAAAGGAAAATATCAATAAAATAAGCAAACTCTTTGACGGGAAAAACAAGCCCGTTAAAATTGTATGCGGAGGGGAAACCCGCACCGCCTCGGTAAAAAACGCACTCTTTGCGGCAAAGGATTCCGATATAGTGTTAATTCATGACGGCGCGCGCCCTTTTATTTCTGATAAAGTAATTGACGATTGTATAAACAGCGTAATTAGTTTTGGCAGCGGAATTGCCGCTGTTCCCGTAAGGGATACACTAAAAAAAGCCGATAACGGCAAAATTTTGGGTGGCATTGACAGAGAATGTCTTTACGCCGTTCAGACGCCGCAGGGGTTTTATTACAAAGACATATTTAAAGCGTATAATTTGGCAGGCAATAAAACTTATACCGATGACAGCTCTGTTTACGCCGAATATATTGAAGCTCCCCATTTGTGCAAAGGCGAGAGCGGCAACATAAAAATAACTTACTTTGATGATTTAGAATTTTTTTTCAGGGAGAGTAACATTATGAAATGTGGTACGGGTTACGATTCACACAGATTTGAAAAGGAAAGAAAATTTATTTTAGGCGGTGTGGAAATTCCTTATGAAAAAGGGCTTGCAGGGCATAGCGACGCCGATGCGCTTGCGCACGCATTATGCGACAGCCTGCTTTCCGCTGCAGGTTTAAGCGATATAGGAAATTATTTTCCCGACAGCAGCGATAAATATAAAAACGCCGACAGTATGAAGCTGCTTGCTCAGTGCAGAATGATAATTGCCGAAAAGGGTTACAAGGTATGCAATGTCTCTGCGGTAATAAATTGCGAAAAACCCAAAATATCGCCCTATCTCAGCCAAATGAAAGAAAACATTGCCCTTGCGTTAAATATAAAAAAATGCGATATAGGTATAAGCGCAAAAACAAACGAAGGAATGGGTTTTTCGGGACGGGGCGAGGGATTGTTTGTTATAGCAAACAGCGTGATAATTTAAAATATAAACAGTTTTGACGGTAAATATTTTACAATAAAATATATTGACAAACCTGTAATTATGCCCGCTATTATGCCCGCCGCAGATGCCAAAGGTATATAGGACAATATCTGAGGCGTTGCGGCAAGCAAAGCCGCCATTATTATCTGAATAATATTGTGCAGCAGCGCACAAAAAACACTTATTGTTATAATGCCTATTTTGTCATATATAAATTTAAACAACACTATTGCTAAAAGCAGGCTTGTTACGCCTGCGGGCAGGCTGTAATAAAGTGAAAAAATATTGCCCGAAAAAACGGCTCCCAAAGCGCATTTTATTATAAGCACAATAAAAGCCTCTTTTTTACCGTATATTATAAGGGCAAGAAAAACAAATATATTCGCAAGCCCTATCTTAGTGCCGGGCGCAAATATCAGCAGCGGAGGCAAAAAGCTCTCTACCATAAACATTATCAGCGCAAGCGCAGTAATAACAGACAGGCTTGCCATTTTTTTTGTGTTAATACTATTCATAAGCTGTATATACTACGGCATCTATTTCCGCCTCTCCCCTTATTATTATAAAAAGGCTGTGCGGCAGGCATATTATCGAGCTTCCCGCAGTGCTTACAGGGGCATGACTAACACATATCTTATCCTTGCAGTCGCTGTAAGTTACAGATATTTTGCCGCCGCTTACGGTGATTATATTTTTATTTGAACTATCATAATTAAATATAAATTCGTCATCGGTATCGAGCGGCATTACTTTTATAAGCTTATTCTGACTGTAAATATAGGCATATTCGCCTTGCCTATGGGAAGACAGCGCTAAAAAAACAGCTAAAAGTATCAAAATAAGCAATATTATAACAATAATATCGCTTTTTTTAAAGGGTTTGTTATATTTAATTTTTTCAAACAATCCGTTCATTTTTTATACCGACGCTAAGAAATAAGCTGATAGGCATTATAAACCTCTGTTAATTCAATTCCACTTGCTTTATAACCGTTTTCTGTTATTATAACGCCTTTCAAGTCATTTTCCTGCATAAAACCATATCCTTTATCTAAGCCCATTACCATTACCGCAGTGGAATATGCATCGGCAGCCGCTGCGTCCTGCCCCACAATCGCTACGCTTATTACACCGTTATTTACAGGATAGCCGCTGAAAGGGTCTAT
>JAQVSX010000097.1 GCA_028700355.1 Clostridia bacterium | reverse complement strand
CGGATATATGCGTCCGCTATGTTTTTGCACAGTTTCTATTCCGACGTTTTCAAAAAATTTAAGCAATGTTTTAAGCGGAACTTTTTCAAAGACTTTCATTGCAAAGCTGTCGTTATAACAGCAGGGGGCTAAATTCGCATTGGCAATATTGCCCTGCCCGTTACCGGTTACGATAAGTTTTTTACCCACCCTTGAATTTCCTTCAAGCAAGGCGGTTTTAAAACCCCTTTGAGCAGAGCATATAGCAGCCGCCAAACCGCCTGCACCGCCGCCTATTACAGCTACATCAAAATCTGTTTTATTCATAACAAAATTTTAACATAAAGAATACACAAGTCAAAATAAATATGTTATAATGCTAAGTAATATATATTTTAAGGCGGTTTTATTTTGAAAAAGCAAAAAAACGTACCCGTAATAAGATATGATATGGAAGACGGGCTTACTTCTATTCATGTTGATTTAAGGCGCCGCCAGAAGCTTGTCAACATACAAAAAGTAAAGACATCAAAAAGCTATGCGGCTATTATATTTAAAAATATTGTAACTGTATTTAATATTATATGGTTTTGCATAGCCGCAATACTAATTTATATAGGCGCTTATTCAGACTGTTTTTTTCTGGTAATAATACTTGCAAATTTGCTTATAGGCATTTCACAAGAAATTAAGGCAAAAAAAACAGTGGAAAAGCTGTCGCTTATAACTGCGCCCGAAGCGATAGTAATAAGGGACGGCTCACAGAAAGCAATACCCGTTTCCGAAGTGGTGCTTGACGACATTATCAGTCTTGAAGCCGGCAAAGAAATCCCTTGCGATTGCATAATCAAGCAAGGCGCAATAGAGGTAAACGAATCCTTGCTGACGGGCGAATCCGTTCCCGTAAAAAAGAGCGAAGGTAGTTATATATTTGCGGGCAGCTTTGTTTCTGCGGGCAGTTGCATAGCGAGGGCAGACAAGATAGGCGAAGAAATGTATGTTCAGCAGCTTGCCAAAAAGGCAAAAAAATTAAAGGATTCAAAATCTGAGCTGCTTAAATCTTTAAGGTTTATTATAAACATAATAGCTATACTTATTGTACCCTTAGGTTTAATAGTGGTGTACAGAAATCAGCTTATATTTACCGATATTTATACTATAATTACAAAAAGTGCGGGGGCGGTAATAGGAATGATACCTGCGGGAATGTTTTTGCTTACAAGTATGGCTCTTGCCGTGGGCATTATCCGCCTTGCAAAGCACAGGACATTGGTTCACGATTTATACAGCATAGAAATGCTTGCAAGGACTACAACCTTATGCCTTGACAAGACAGGCACAATAACAGACGGCACAATGGTTGTTAAGCAGGTAATAACACTTGATGAAAGTGCAAAGCCCGTAGGGGATATTATATCTTCTATAATAAGCGCCACAAAGGACAATAACCAGACTGCCGTTGCGCTGATAAAAGAGTTTGGAAACAGTCAGTCTTTTAAGCCTGTTGCGGTTTTGCCGTTTAACTCCGCAAGGAAAATGTCAGCCGCCACATTTGAGGGCGAAGGCACATATGCAATGGGTGCGGCGGAATTTCTTTTTAATAACATCTCAGACGAGTTGAAAAATACAATAAACGAAAATTCCGCACTGGGTTACCGCCTGATAGGTGTAGGAAAAAGCGGAGGGCAGATAATAGACGACACCTTGCCAAAGGACTTTACGCCGCTTTACATAGTACTGATTGAAGACCATATAAGAGAAAACGCCCCCAAAACAATAAAATGGTTTAATGAAAGCGGTGTTAAAATAAAGATAATATCGGGGGATAACCCTGTTTCCGTTGCGGAAATCGCCAAAAAAGCCGGCGTAATTGGTGCGGAAAAATATATAAGCTTAGAAAATATGACGGATTCCGATATAATCAAGCACGTTAAGGATTTTAATGTATTCGGCAGGGTAACGCCCGACCAAAAAGCCGTAATTATAAATGCCTTAAAGGCGGCGGGAGAAACTGTCGGTATGACGGGCGACGGAGTAAACGATATATTGGCTATGAAAGAGGCAGACTGTTCCATAGCTATGGCGGCGGGCAGCGAGGCGGCAATAAATGTATCTAATTTAGTGCTACTAGATTCAGATTTTTCAAGTATGCCCCAAGTTGTCGCAGAGGGCAGACGGGTAATAAACAATATTACCAAAACATCGTCTATGTATTTGATGAAAACTTTTTTTGTAATAATGCTTGTGGTAATACTGTCATTATTTCCCACCGATAAGTTTAAATTTGTTTTTCCATTTTCTCCCAAACAAATGATGCCGCTTGAAATATTCGTAATAGGTATCCCTACATTCTTTTTGGCTTTGCAGGATAACAAAAATAAAATAACCGACAATTTTTTAACCGCAGTGGTAAAAAACGCTTTGCCCTCAGGTACTGTACTTGTGTTTAACATAGTCTTGCTGTATTTGTTCAGTTATATGTTTTCAGAAATAAACTCGCAAAACATAGACACAATGGCAATTTACTGCACAACTTTTGGCGGCTTTATTATGCTGGGTGTTATATGCTATAAATTTAACATATACCGCTCTGTAATATTTTTCAGTATGCTTGCGGCATCTGTACTGCTGCTATTTTTAATGCCGGAGTTTTTTGAACTAAATTCGCTAAGCCTGTCGGAAATAATGACGGTATCAGGGCTTATTATGCTTAATATTCCGATGCTGCTATTATTGTTAAAGGCTGTGAAAAAGATAAAGATATAATATGATAGATATACATTCACATACAAAATATTCTGCCGACAGCGAGCAATGCCCCCGAAAACTTGTTAAAGAGGCAATAGATAAAGGCTGCCGTATTTTAGGTTTTTCAGAGCACCTTGATTATGACTATGTTGTAAACAATGTAGATGTCGTAATGACCGATGTTGCGGCATATTATAATAATGCTCTTTTGTTAAAAAAAGAATTTAATAATAAAATCATATTGCTGTGCGGTATAGAATTCGGTTACGATAAAAACGCCGAAGAATATTATAAGGCGGTATCAAAACAATATGACTTTGATTATATTATAAACAGCGTGCATTTGGTTGAGGGTAAGGACTGCTATTTTGCGGATTTTTTTATCGATAAAACTAAAGAGTATGCATACACCAAATATCTCGAAGCCGTACTTTCAAGCGTATATGCAGAATTTGATTATCAGGTAATAGGGCATTTAGGCTATGTTGTGAGAAACGCAACGTATAAAGATAAGTACCTTTATTATAAAGAGTATAGTGTTATTATAGACCAAATATTGCAGGCAATCATAGAAAAGCAAAAGGTACTTGAAATAAACACAAATATAAATTACGATAAAACAGACACTTTGCCCGATACCGAAATATTAAAAAGATATTATCAGTTAGGCGGCAGGCTTGTTACTTTCAGTTCGGACTGCCACAGCGCAGAAAGGGTATGCAGTAAATACAGACAAACAATAAATACATTAAAAGAAATAGGTTTTGACAAATTAGCGTATTTTATAAATAAAAAAATAATGTTTTATGATATATAAAAATTGTTTAAAATAATATAAAATAAAGGACAAAAGAAAATGAATATTTTACAAAACGATAAAATATTGTTTACAGGCGACTCTATCACAGACGCAGGGCGGGACAGAAACGATTTTAACAGCCTTGCGGGTTACAGCAAAATTATAAGCGATTATATGCAGTTATTATATCCGCACCTGAATATAAGCGTATTTAACAGGGGAATATCAGGCGATACGACTGCTTTGCTGTTGCAGAGAATAGACAAAGATATTGCCGATACAAACCCAAGTATTGTATCAATACTTATAGGAATAAACGATGTTTGGAGAAGGTACGACTCAAACAAACCAACAAGCGTAGAGCAATTTGCAGAAAATTATAACTGTTTGCTTTCAAAAATAAAAAAACATACATTTAAAATAATAATTTTAGAGCCTTTTTTATTATCGTCTGACAAAGAAAAAGAAAGGTACAGAGAGGATTTAGACCCTAAAATTAATATTTTAAGAAAAATAGCACATTCATTTAATGCAGAATATATACCCCTTGACGGTATATTTTCTAAGCTGAGCATAAAAAACGGTGCCGAGCTTTACTCTC
>JAQVSX010000096.1 GCA_028700355.1 Clostridia bacterium | reverse complement strand
CGAAAAAAAAATATTTATATATAGTTTTAATGTTTTTAAAAGTGAAGGGCGGAAGCCACAGACCGATACAATTTTTTTTATCATAGAAAAGCTGTTTATCAGCACAGTAACCATATCTAAAAAACCGTTTTGAGAAAGCGCAGTTATATAAAAGGTGCTTTTTGCCCTGTCTTTAACAATTTTTTCTATATTGCTTTTAACTGCGCCGTTATATATTTGATAAAGATTTTGGCTTATTACTTCCAAATCCTCTTTAGAGCTTTGCATAAGCATCAGCAGCTGTCTGTCTTTTTGCTCTAAATCCCCTCTTTTTAAAAGGTTTCTGCACAGCTTTTGGTAAAATGCTTTTCCCCTTTTGCAAGATAAAATTTCCCTTACCGAATATTCGGGTAAAAACAATATGCCCGCTATCGGCCGAATGATAAGTAAAATATATAGCGCCGCACACAGAGCATAATAGCCGTATTGTAAAAAGCGGCTGCGGGAAAGCGGCTCGCCTGTTTTAATTACATTTATATAAATAATTATCGTAAAAACAGTAAAAGCCGCAGCAAAAATAAAAAACCAGCGAAGTTTTTTCACAAAGCTATACCTCCGCCGATTTTTTTGTTTAGGCAATATAAAATTTTTATTACTTTTGCTGCTGTCAGCATATAACGCTCCCGTTAAAATTATGTAAATGCGGAAGCGTATGTATTATATATATATTGTTTATATTACATATTCAGAATATACGGGAAATTTATCGCAAAGTTTGATAACCTGCTCTTTTATATGCTCTTTCGGTCCGTCTTTTATACCGGAATCAATAAATCCCGCAATTATTCTCATCTGCTCTTCTTTCATTCCTCGTGAGGTTACGCTGGGAGTGCCGATTCTGATACCGCTGGTAATAAAGGGGCTTTGCTTATCGTATGGTATTGTGTTTTTGTTTACGGTAATGTTGACCTCGTCAAGCTTAATTTCAAGCTCTTTGCCCGTTATTCCCAGTTTTGAAAGATTAAGCAGCATTAAATGGTTATCCGTTCCGCCGGAAACAAGTTCTATGCCCTTTTGCATAAGTTCCTTTGCAAGAACACCTGCATTTTTTACTATCTGTTTTTGATATTGAATAAATTCTGTGCTTGCGGCTTCTTTAAGTGCCATTGCCTTTGCGGCAATAATATGCATTAAAGGGCCGCCCTGTATGCCGGGGAAAACCGCCTTGTCTATCATCTTTGCGTATTCTTCCCTGCACAGTATAAGTCCGCCCCTCGGGCCTCTCATAGTTTTATGCGTCGTTGTGGTAACAAAGTCGCAATACGGAACGGGTGAAGGATGTACGCCCGCTATCACAAGCCCTGCGATATGCGCTATATCAGCCATAAGATAGGCTCCTACACCGTCGCAAATCTCTCTAAACTTTTTAAAATCTATTGTCCTCGAATATGCGCTTGCGCCCGCTACTATCAGTTTTGGACGGCATTTTTTTGCAATATCGTATATTTCGTCATAATCGAGCATACCTGTGCGCTCGCTTACACCATAAGGCGCTATATTAAAATACTTGCCCGAAATGTTTACAGGGCTGCCGTGGGTTAAATGGCCGCCGTGAGATAAATTCATACCCATTACGGTATCGCCGTAATTTAGTGCGGCAAAAAACACAGCGAGGTTTGCGTTTGCCCCCGAATGAGGCTGAACATTTGCATGCTGTGCGCCGAAAAGCTTTTTTGCCCTGTTTATAGCTAAGGTTTCTGCCTCGTCGACAAATTTACAACCTCCGTAATATCTTTTCCCGGGATAGCCCTCGGCATATTTGTTTGTAAGATGACAGCCTGCAACCGCAAGCACATTTTCCGTTACAAAATTCTCGCTTGCAATAAGCTCTAAGTTTTGCCTTTGCCGTTTAAGCTCAGACATTAAGCTTTGATAAAGCTCGCTGTCGGCATTTTCAATTCTCTTTAAATTAAACATTTAACTTCCTCTTTACTAATTATTATCAGTGATAAAAAATTTCTCTACAAGATGAACTTATAGAGAAACAGTTTTTTTTATTTTTTATCATAAAAACAAATCAATTTAAGTAATATAACGGTAATAGTACCTATTCTTTTTCTTAGGCATATCATTAAGTATAAAGCCAAAAACCTTTATATTCGCAAATTCAAGTTTTTTAAGCGTCTGATTGATAAAATTATGAGAAGTATAATTCTGCCTTGCCATAAGTATTACGCCGTCTACAAACTTTGAAACCTCCAAAGCGTCGGAAACCTCAAGGAGAGGAGCGCAGTCAAAGAAAATGTAATCATATTTTTTAGACAATTCTTCAATAAGTAGCTTAAACTCCGTGCTTGCAAGCACTTCCGCAGGGTTTGGCGGAATCAGCCCCGAATAGATAACCGAAAGGTTAGGCGTGTCTGTATTTTTGATTATTTCGTCAAGGCTTGACTGACCTATAAGATAATTTGTAAGACCGGGTATGCTCTTGGATTTAAAAAACCTGTGAATACGGGGTTTTCTTAAATCGCAGTCTATTATCAGCACCTTACTGTCTGTCTGCGCAACCGTCTTTGCAAGATTGACGCATACCGTAGTTTTGCCCTCTTTGCTTACCGAAGATGCCATAAGCAGTCTTTTACAGCCTGCGTGATGAACTAAGGAAAAGTAAAGACTTGTCCTTATCGTTTTGTACGCTTCTATTTCTGTTGCGTCAAAGCTTTTATCGATTAATAAATCTTTGCGCGGTTCGTTGGTTATATCTATCTTTTTTCTCTTTTTGTTAAAAACCTTAAACATTAGCTTTTTACTCCAATAACTTTTTTAACATTATCCAACATTTCACCTGATGTCTTATGAGTATAAACCACACCAAGCAAAGGTATTTCGTAAAAATCCACAATATCGGTTTCGTCGGTAATGCTGTTGTCTATGGATTCTATTATTATTACAATAAGACAGGCGAATATCAAACCCAAAATAAAACCGAATATGGTATTAAACACAGTGTTAGGTGAAACGGGAATGTTGTTGGCTTTGGGAGGGTCGATTACGGTTACATTGCTTTCCTTCAGGTTATTAGAGTTTTTATAATATGAATTGGCGCTTTCTTGAATTTCAGAAGCAATATAGAAAGAAACGTCGGGGGATTTAGTGGTTACAATAATGTTAAATTCTGCGGATGCATCGTCTTTTGTGCCTACTGATATATATTCTTTTAAATCCCTTACTTCAATTTCTTCTTTATAATAATCAAAATTAGCGTCTGCGTTTAACGCTTCTGCTACCTGCAGTAAAAAACTGTTGCTTACGGTATATACCCTGTATTCAGGTTTTAAACTGCGGGACTTAGCCACATCTACTGAGCCGTCTTCCCTATTTGTGGAGCTTATTTCAAAAGACACCGTACTTTGATAGATGGGAGTTATCAAAAAGTTAGAAATAATAAAAGCTGATATGCCGAATATAACGGTAATAAGTATAATCAGCCACAGCTTGTTTCTTAAAACTTTTATTAACCTGTAAAGTGTAAATTCCATATAAAAACCTCAATAATAAAGTTATTATTAAATTGTACATTAAAAAAAAATTAAAGTCAAATAACTATAAATAGTATTTTTCTTATTATACAATAGCAATTGTAAGTATTTATTCAATTATTTTAACATATAAAAAACAAAAAATCATTTAAATTTTAAAATATTTTCAACTATTTTTATTGTTTGCTGTATTTACCATATATTATATACAAAGCTGTCGATAAATACAAGCACCGATAGAGCGAATAAATAAAGGGAAAACCATTTAAAATTGACCTTTTGTATTACCTTCATCATTACCTTTATCGCAAAAAATGCCGAGAAAAACGCCGCAAGCATTGCGATAAGCAGCGGAAAAACGTTATATGATGCGGCTTCAAATTCAAATACGGATACTACGGAAGAACCGAGTATTATGGGTATGCTCATTAAAAAGGAAAATTTTGCGACATTTTCCCTGTCCCCTTCCGCAATAAGCCCCGCGCATATCGTACTGCCGCTTCGGCTTATGCCGGGAATTACGGCGACGCTTTGAGCTATGCCCATAATAAGGGCTTTCTTGCCGTCTATACCGCCGCAGGTTACTTTTTTGTTTTTCAGCAAAAATTCAGTTGTAATCAAAAGTACTGCGGT
>JAQVSX010000095.1 GCA_028700355.1 Clostridia bacterium | reverse complement strand
AACTTTACTCGCGTAATCCTTAAATTTTTGATTATCATCTTTTTCTAAATCATCAGGTTTATTATTGTCAATAATATATTGGTCAATTTCCTCTATCTGCAACTGCCAAAATGTCTTGCCGCTGAATATATCAATATCTTGATTTTCCTTTTGCTGATTTGCAATATCGGTATTATTAATGGCATTAATATAATAATCTGTAAGTTCCGAGGTATAGCCCACAGTACCGCCTATTGATGTTGCGGCGGCTTCTTCATTCGGTCTGATTATTCCCGTAACCTTTAATTTTATGCCGTTTTCGATTTTGTTTTTTAAATATGCATTATCATTAGTCATATCTATATAAGCGCCGAATGTTTCAGAACCCTCCGCAGTATCCTTTTGATAATAATCTGTGGGCAGTATTAGACTATAATCTAAATTTAATATATCGTCATAATCTAAAACCGTAGAGGGATAATCCAACGGCTCCCCATTGGTTATTTTCATTAAAATTCCAGCAAGCTCGGCTTGGTCTTTTATGCCGAGTGCGTAAAGGGTAAAATCGTTTATTTGATTGTTTTTGTCTACCACAACAACAACTTCGTCATAGCTTTTAGGCCAACTGCCGTCAAGTAAATCATATTGGCTTTCAAGCACCTGCTGATTGTCAATCATTTGCGTCCATATGTTAAAGTTCATACCCATAAAAGGCGACATAGCCTCTTGGGGCAGCGTTTGCTGAAAAATTTTGCTTGGATTTATTTGCATTACGCTGTCATTATCTTTTATTGAATAAATCTGCAAATCAACATCATAGCCGTATTTTATGTCTGTCAGATATTGGCTGAGCTGCTCTCTGTTTTTGTCTATATGCTTTTTAAAATCCTTTAAATTATTTGAATGAATCTGACTCATTACCGTTTCAAACATTTTAATCATTATATCGTTGCTGTAAATTTTGTCAGTCTCACGCTCGAATTCCTCACCCTCGCCATTGTTTTGCATTATAGTTAATAGCCCTTCTAAATCTATATTCTCCCTTTCTATGCTAAGAGGATAGGTAGAGAGCGTATCGTTCTGCACCTTGTTTATATAACCCTGAAAGCCGCTTGACAATGCGAGTATAAGCGCTATGCCTATTATTCCTATACTGCCTGCCAAAGCGATTAAAAATGTGCGTGCCTTTTTTGTCAAAAGGTTTTTAAAGCTGAGCTGCAACGCCGTTAAAAACGACATAGATGTCTTTGAGCTCTTTTGCTTTACCTTAGCTTTTTTTTCTGTTTCTTTTTGTTCAGTCCGGGGCATAGCTTTGCCCTCGTAAGCGTTGCTGTCGTCAATCAACTCTCCGTCTAACAGCTTTATTATTCTTGAAGAATATTTATTTGCGATTTCAGAATTATGGGTAACCATTATTATAAGGCGTTCTTTTGATATTTCTTTCAATATATCCATAATCTGCTCGCTTGTCTTTGTATCGAGTGCGCCTGTAGGCTCGTCTGCAAGCAAAATTTCGGGGTTGTTAATAAGCGCCCTTGCAATCGCTACCCTCTGCATTTGACCGCCCGAAAGCTGATTGGGTTTGCTTTTCAATTTATCGTCTAAACCGACTTTTTGCAGTACCTGTGCCGCCCTTGATTTCCTTTCGGATTTGGAAACTCCGCTGAGTGTAAGCGCAAGCTCTACATTTTCAAGCACCGTCAGATGCGGTATCAAATTATAATTTTGAAAAACAAAGCCTATGCTGTGGTTGCGGTAAGAATCCCAATCCTTATCGTTAAAATCTTTTGTGCTTTTCCCGTTTATAACAAGGTCGCCCGAAGTATATTTATCAAGACCGCCTATAAGGTTTAAAAGCGTGGTCTTTCCGCAGCCGCTCGGCCCTAAAACCGATACAAATTCGTTTTTACGAAATGTTATATCTATACCCTTGAGCGCCTTTACCGTTTGACTTTCTAAGTAATAATACTTATGTATTTGTTTTAGTTCTAGCATTTAATTCCTCCAAAAAAATAGCCTAAATATTATTATAAGATATTTAGGCGAAAAATAAAAACCTTTTTGCAAATATACCGACGGTAATAGGCAAAAAGCGTATTTATATATATTTTTCAAATAAACCGCCGTTTTTCATATAGCTTAGCAGGCAGGGCAAATCGTTAAAATCGCAGGCTAAGGCAATCGCCTGAGCCGTATCGGCATTTTTCAGTTTTTGGTTAAACAAATAGCCTGCATCCTGATAAATTCTCTTATATACCATTGCGGCTTTTTCCACCCTTTGACCGATATCGTTTAAAAAACGCAATAAATCGTCTCGGTATTCCTCAATTTTATATTTAGTAACCATATATGTTTTAACGCCTAAGTCGTATTTAATTTTAGGCAGTGTTTTATAATAATCTATACCGAATATTTCGCTTAAACGGCGGGCATGAACTGCTTTATCAGACGGCAGTAAAATATCGCCGCTTAAATCGTTTTCTAAAAACAGTTTATACAGGCTAAAAATCTTTTGGTGCATAATAAACACGCTTTCGCCGTATAAAAAGTTTTTATTATTAAAGCTGAAAATATCCGCCGCATAATACGGGCTGCCAATAACATTGCCGTCCTGCAACATCTGTATGCACAGCGAACACCTTAAAATCGCCTCTGTCAGTATGTATATGCTGCTGCTTTGCTTAGCCTTTAAGCCTTCTCCCTCATTAATGCCCATATCTATAACCTGAAAAAGCATATCGGCTATATTTTCGCAATAATGCCCGCCGAATATCACCTTTGCATAGTATAGGTCAAAAAGTACAGTAAGCATAGAGCAAAGCTGCCCGAAAGCGGCGGCAATCATCTCCTGTGTTGCCCCGCAAAGCGCAGTCAAATCGCACAATAAAATATTTGGGGGCATAGACGGAATATACCGCTTTATGCCGTCCTGAAACAGTGCAGAATAATTTGAAAGGTGTCCGAAAACTGCGGGGGCAGAGGGTATCATAATCAATTTAATGCCCCGCATATAGCAAAAATACTTTGCTATATCGCATACAGTGCCGCCGCCAAAGCAGATAACAAGCTTTATGTCCTCGGGTAAAGCGTTTAATATATTACAATATTTTATATCGGGCAGGATATTTCCTTTAAAAATATGCTTAATAACAGCATAGCCTGCGCCGACAAGGCGGTTTATTACTTTATTGCCGTAAGGCTGAAAAATATCCTCACAGCTTATTAGCAGCGCCTTACCTACGGGCACAACGCTTTGAGCAAGCTCGCCGAGCAGCATAAGCGCATTTTCGCCAATAACAATTCTTTGCGTCGCAACCTTATGGCTCTGTCCGCAGTCACAGATAAAATTTTTATCGGCAAAATTTGAGGTTCTGATTTTGGTAAAATCAACATTCATTATTTGCACCGCCTAAAATTTTTAATGCGTACTCTGCCGCAAATTTAACCCTTAAACTTTGGTTGTTTAAATTTTCCTGCGCAAAATAGCTATACCGCTTATTACCGATATTTGCGGCAATGATAATGAGCATAGCAAGCAAAGAATTTTTACTTGCGTAATTTTTGCCGAAATATTCTGAAAATTGCTGTAAATCGGCCTGTATAATCTTTTTGTATAGGTTTTCTATGCCGAGCAGTTTCTGAATTTCCTGCGGCGGCTCTGTATGCCTGACCTTGTTTTGTGGGCATACCTTTTGGCATATATCGCAGCCTATCAGCCTGTTTCCGAATGCTTTTAATATGTCGCTGTTTGCTTTTTCGGGCTTTAACATAAATCGCCTTATGCAAACAGATGAGTCAAAGTCTTCACTTTTGTCTTTAATTGCCGAAACGGGACAAGCAATTTTACATATATCGCAGCTTTCGCAGGGCATTTCAATTTTGCTTTTTTCAATGTGTATGCCGCTTACAGCCTCTTTTAGTTCTATCGCCGCCATTACAAATCTGCTGCCGATATCTTTTCTGTATATTAAAGAGTTTTTGCCCCTGACGCCGCCGCACCTAAAAGCTGCCGCCTTGTAATTGCCTTTGGGGTTTGCCATGCAGGCTATATTCTCAGCGCAAAGCCGCTTCGCATATTCTATTGCAGTATAATAAGCCGTGTTAGAGGCAACATAAAAACTGTCAACTGCCGCAATATTGTCTTTATATTTGTAAGGACTGTAAGGTAAATACAGCAATATTGTACTTTT
>JAQVSX010000094.1 GCA_028700355.1 Clostridia bacterium | reverse complement strand
CTTCCAAAACTATATAACAAACTGATGTTGTTAACCATAATTCGGTTAAATCTAACACAACATCATTATACGAGAATATATATGTTTTCACAAAATATTTTAGATTCACAGCAGGTAATGCTATCAAACACAATACGCAGGCTATGGTTTGAGCATATTCTTTGGACGAGATTTTTTATTATAAGCACCGCCGAAGAACTTGGAGATTTAGAGTTTGTAACGCAAAGGCTGCTTAAAAACCCCTCTGATTTCGGAGAGGTGCTGGGCAAATTTTACGATAAAAGCGTTGCAGACAGGTTTATAAAACTGTTTACCGATCATTTGCTTATAGCGGCAGATTTGGTAAATGCGGCAAAGGCGGGAGACAGCAAAAGCGCCGAAATGGCGAGAATCCGCTGGTATGACAACGCCGACGATATCGCTGGATTTTTTGCAAAAATAAATCCTTTTTGGAGCGAGCGCCAATGGCAACAAATGCTGTACGAGCATTTAGAGCTTACCGAAGAAGAGGCTGCGCAAAGGCTTGCAGGCAACTATCAGAGAGATATAGAGTTATTTGACGATATTGAAGAGCAGGCTTTACATATGGCTGATGTTATGACAAGAGGCTTATTGAGGCAGTTTCAAATGTAGCAGAATATTTGCTGCGGCAATTTATAATTATAAAAACAAAATAATATCACTTTTTTAATATTTTTCATAATATGACAATGAGAAGTAATTCTCGGGAGAAATATTATTTTTCTCTCCAAAAAATAAAAGGAGAAATATTAATGAGTGAAGTTATAAACAATGCTTGTAAAGACGGCTGTTTTAAACGTCCGACCAAAAAGGTGTTATCCTTAGAATGCGGATGCAGACCGCAGGAGGCTCATTTTGAAATTGATGACGGCAAGGTTAAAAGCGGTCAGTTTTTTATTTTAGACCGTGTATTCGTTGACACATCAAAATTAGATAATCCGACGGTTAAAACAGAGTTTTCCTGCCAAATATTTTTTGAGGCAGAGGACGAGGAAGGCAGCGAACACGAGGTTGAGGTAGATTTACAGTTTAAACTGATTAAGTCCTGCAACGGCAAATCGGAATGCCTGCAAACTTGGAGATATTTATACGAAATTGATATAGAAAATTGTATTGACGAGCTTGAAGTTGAAATAGCGCAGCCCTTTACCGTAACTTATTGCGATAAAGCCTGCCCCTGCGACAAGGGCGGCTGCTGCGAATATAAAATAATAGTAGAGGGAAAGGATTTTGAAGGCGAATTTGATGCATTAAAGATAACAAATCCCGATTTAAGCGCAATTGTACAGGGCTTTGAAGATGATTACAAATAACGCTTAAAAATTTTTTGCAACAGCTTTTTAAAAAAATAATAAAAGCATCTGTTATGCCGATATAACGGCGTTACGGGTGCTTTTTACTTATTCTCAAAATATTTTAAAAAACATCATTAAAATAGTTGATATTCTACAATATTTAGCTATAATAATGTTAAAAATATATCAGGTAAAAAATGTTTTGGCAAAATTTAAAAATTTGCTGAAATATTTTTAAAATACATATATATTTAAGTTTACAAAACATAATAATTAAAATATAATGTATGCGATAATTTACTGTAACATTTTTTTCTTAAATTTTTTAGTATTAAAAGGAGCCGTTTTTTTATGAAAAAAGTATCGCCTTACAAAAAATGCCCGAGATGTGAGCTTAATTATATTCCGAGGGAGGAAGAGCTTTGCGATGTATGCAAGGCGGAACTTAAAATAATTAAGGACAAAGCGTTGCTCTCTGACGACGAAGATGAGATACTCTGCCCCATATGCAAGCAAAATTATATTTCAATAGATGACGATATGTGTTTAAAATGTACGGAAAGGCTGGGAGAAAAGGAATTGCCCGTCCACGAAAGCAGCGAGGACGATTGGGACGAATTTGCCGACGAAAAGGTAGCCGAAGAAGAGGAAGAATTAAATGTAATTTCTCTAACCGAGCTTGAAGAAAAGGAAAAGGACGAATTTTTTGAAGAAGAGGACGAAGACGGCGAGTTTTCCCAAGCAGACGATTTTGACGACGACGATTTTATTGACGACGATTTTGACGATGATGACGAATTTGATGAAGACGACGACTTTGACGACGACGACGACTTTGACGAAGACGCAATTTAAGAAATAAATAAAATTAAAGCCGCTTACAACAGTTAAGCGGTTTTTTTTTGCATAATAATTTGACTTATAACAAACATAAAAGACTATAATTTAGAAAACGAACCGCTTACGCTTAAATTAATATATACCACAAGGACATAAACTATTATAAATTGAAATAAAGGAGTGCATTAAAATGAAAAAGTTTGAGGAGTTTGCAACATAATCACAGCATAACATATTATTATTTAGGATAAAGCCCATTAATCAGGGCTTTATTTTTTTTGCTTTTTTTTAAGCTAAAATCATATAAATGCCTGTATTTATGCGGCTTGCAAGAAGGTTTTTTAGCCTAAATAAGATATATTTTTACAAATATAGTTATAATATTGTAAAAAAATGTCATATCTCTATTGAATTTGTACAATAATTATATTATAATAAAGCCATAAAATGAAAAGGGCGGGATTTATTGATTTTTTTTTAATATTTTAATGACGGCAATACATAAAAAAAGCATTTTTGCCCGCTTATTTATTATTATAAGGAGGTCTACAAAGCTGTATGAAGTATTCTGTTATATGGTCAAAAACTCTGTTATACTCCCTTTGCCGAGTAAAGGGTGTTTGCCGTCAGATTGACAATGCGGTAGAGGCGAGGGCCGCTATCGTACCCGGTTTTCATTCAGGTTATGTTTTTTGCGAAGATGCTGCGACGCACACGCAAAAAATGATTTCGCTGATAGAGCAGAAAAAAAGAACAATAAACCTGCTGCTTTTAACAAACCGCATACTTGATTATATGACCTCAGCCAGTAAAAAAGCGTTGGTTTTAAGGTACTGCCAGAACAAAGATTACATAATTACAGCGCAGCTATTGAATTTCAGCGTAAGGACGTTTTTCCGACATATAAAACAAGGGCTGAAAATTTTTACAAATTTAAGAAAAAAACTTGATATTTCAGACGAATACCTTGAAGGTGTTTACAAGGGCGATTATTGGATAACACAGCTAAAAAACAAAGCGTTAACGGAGGAGCGGATAAAACAAAAGGCGTTAAAGACAAAAAAAACCTATACGGCATAATCTGAAAAATTTATTCGTCTTCGTCCGAATTGTAATAATCCTTGTAATTGCGGCGTGTTTTTTTGCTCGGGCGGAACATTAGGTAAACGATAATAAGCGCCGGTATGCATATTGCGGCAATTAGCAGTATCTGTACAAGGCTGTCTCTGTCATCTTGCGTACCTGAAGGATTTGGCGAATTTGTCGGCGAAGCGGTTTCCTCGGGGGGCGGCGTATCCTCGGGCGGCGGCGTAGGTAGCGGGTCAGAGTGGTTTGGCGGCAGCGTGATGTTAAACATAGAAGCCTGAACATAGCCCTCGTAATTTGCGTATAAAACATAAAAATACAATATATCTTCCTCTGCGTTATATACGCTGCCGTACAGCTTTACCGTCTGCCCCGAAAATACATTTACCTTTATTTCTGAAATTGCGGCGTTTTGGTAAACGGGAGCATAGCTTAGCGCTTGGGCGCTGATTTCGGGGTAAAGCGGCTCGCCGGGCTGCTTATCCCATACGGTAACCTGCTCCTTTTTAACATAGCCTATTATGTTTACATAGCCGTTTTCATTTGCCTGATATTCCGCCTGATAGCAATCTCCCTCGACGTTTAGGTCTATAATTTTTAAGTAATAGGTTTTTGGCAAAGTAAAAAATATTTTATCTTCACTAAGCTGCGGCGTGCGGTAAAGCATTACATTTTCTTCAAGCACGCGCGCAAAGCCCGCCTTGGGGGCAAGGGCACGGGCGTTTATAGCAAAGGGCGCAAGGGCGCATAAACAAAATAAAATAATCGCAAACGATAATTTTTTCATAGCAAAAATAAATACCTTAAATTCAGCGATATGATTTTTATATAGCAATAAATATATAACAATTATTTTATCATATTCGGCTGTGCAAAATTTTAATAAAGAATGTCGAAAATTACAGATTATTGTATCAATTTTAATAGAAG
>JAQVSX010000093.1 GCA_028700355.1 Clostridia bacterium | reverse complement strand
ACACATCACTCAAAAAGGTAATGCCCGAAGTTGCCGATAATCTGTTTAAGATTGCTTCTGACGAAAGCATAAAAAGATATGATAAATTAAAAAAACTTGCAGGCAAGAATGACAGCAAATAACCATAGCTTAAAAAGCTAACACAAAAGCGGCTAAATTTAGCCGCTTTTTTTGTGTATTTAATTATTTAATATCCTGCCTTGTAAACTTAAACAAAGTAGCTGCGGATATAGGCAACAAGTATATTAATGATATGCCAATATATATAAATATCGAATTGTTTGCAATACCCGTAAACGCATTTAAGGGCTGTATATTTGAGCCGAATAGCCAAGGCAAAATATTAAAATCGTAAGAATTAAATCCGTTAAAAACAAAAATTAATAAGCTGATAATTTGGAAAATTAATTTATCGCCCAAATATATAAACAAAGTCAGCAATAAGGGTACTATCCTGTTATTAATAAGCAAAGACAAGCTCAGTGCCAGAACGCATAATACAAAGAGATGAAACAGGTAAAATAGCAAAAGAAACATTGAGGCAAATATATACCCTAATCCAAAAACATAGTCTTTTGTTCCGAATATCAGCACATCTTTTGCGCCGTATAGTATTGCAGAAATCAGCGCTGTCATAATTGCATAAGCCGTCAAAAATATAGCTGACTGCAAAAAAATGAATAAAAAACGGTATAATACATATTTACTTCTTTTAAGCGGAACAGTAAATGTAATTTTATATCTGCCGCTGCATATTTCATTTGGTATATAAGTAGCTGCTCTTATAATTGACAATATAACCAAACCCAATGTAACACAATATATTATTATGTTAAATATTAAAATTCCGCTTCTCTGCGACATTCCTATATTACTTATAAAACCGTAATCCTGATAATTTTCGTAAGCAATATTGTTATTAAAAAGGTATTCTGCCGTCATTAAAGTTCTTTTCAGACTGCCGATAACATTTTGTTTATATTTTATTTCATTTTGAGTAAGATTGGCAAGCTCTATATCCTCATGTAACTTATCGGATTCTTTCTGATACTCCTGCCTTGCCGCCTCAATAAAATCGGCAAGTTGAGCCATGTTTTCATATTTTTGAATATTATACGAAGATTTATTAATTTGATTATCATCGTTATCAGAATTAAACGAAGATATATATATTGCTATGCTAAAAATTATACAAAGGGCAAATATGATATATATTTTTTTACCGAAAAACAATCTTTTTGTATCTGCTAATAATAATCTAATAAATCTATTCATTTTGCCCACCCTGCAAAACAGATAAAAATTCGCTTTCCAAATCCCCCGTTTTGATATCCTGTATCTCAAATGGGCATTTAGAAATAAACTCTTTAAACTCTGCAATTGTAATATTTAAATTGATAATATTGTTATCTGCTTTATAAGAATTACCTCTTAATGTTTTTGCCGCTAGATTTGCTTCTTGGGCATTTTTAAATATTATAATATATTTTTTAATGTCTTTGTTATTTAAATTTTTAATATCAAGTATAACGCCTTTATCTAATATTGCCACACTGTCGCAAATTTTTTCTACCTCGGCAAGATTATGGCTTGATATCAACATTGATATTTTATAACTATCCCTTATCTTTATAAGAATATTGCGGAAATCTATTATACTTTTAGGGTCAAGGCTTGCAGTGGGCTCGTCGAGTATCAAAAATTTTGGTTTGCGCACTATTAATGCGGCAAGGCATACTTTTTGATACATACCTGAAGAAAAAGTCTTTATCTTTTTATTGATAAAATCTTTTAGTCCAATACTCTCTAGCGTGTCTTCAATATCTTTTCTGCTTAATTTTATATTATAAAATGAGCTTAGATATTGTATATTCTCAGCAGGCGGCATATCGCCGAAAAGTTTAGGATATTCAATAATAAAGCCTGCCTCGCTTAATGCTTTTTCGGTATCTGTTTTTATATTATTACCGCATATTTCTATGCTTCCGCTGTCTGCTTTCCACAGTCCTGCAATGCATTTTATAAGCGATGTTTTACCTGCGCCGTTAGGTCCTATAAGCCCCATAGCTTCGCCGCTATTTATTTTTAGGCTGATATCGTTTAAAATTTTATTTTTCTTTATGCATTTATGTAAATTTTTTATTTGCAGTGCGTATTCCATTTTTCACCTTAAAAATTTGCTGTCTGCAATAAGTAGCATTATGGCAGACAGCTTTTATTATATACTTACAGAATTTACTGCTATAATAGTAACACTAAGTATGCATAATGTCAATATTTAAAAAAAATATTTTTTATCTTAATTATATAATTTTTAAGAAATAAATTATTTTTCATCATCATAATTGCTTAAATATTATTTTTATGGTAATATATAAAAAACAATATTTATAGTTAGTACGCTTTAGGGGGGTTATATGAAAAAGTCGGCAATTATTATATTTATAGCGTTTTTTCTTATGCTTACATGCTGCTCTAATGAAAAGACGGATTTTAAAGTAGTCAGCACACTGCACAGTATCAATTTCACCTATCAGATTAAACATATCGCAGGTACATATAAGCAAAATAATTATTACTCTATAAGGATTAAACAAGATAAAGAGCAATTTTTTAACCAATTAAAAGACAATCAATATTATTTGGAATGTTATGGCGACAACGTTGTTTTATTTAAAGACTTGGAAGATGAATCCGCATATTTTATTTTTTCTTATTACAAAGCTGTAAATGAGTTACATGAATATATATGTAAAAACGCCGAATTATCATTATTTTTAGAAAATACTTCTGTGCGAATAGATTTTCCGTTATATGTATTAGATGATACACACAATATTGAATTGCCGAAAGAAGTTACAATAAGCTGCAGCTTTGACTATATACTGCAATTTTATCAGCGTATGGAAAATATTATAGTAAGTCAAGGAGAAGAATATATTGTAGTTAAAAGTTTTATTGATTATCAATATACTGAAATTGATATATTGATAGAAAAGACAAGTGAAAATACAATAAGAATAACAGAGAATATATAATAGCGGTATAAATAATAAAGGGACGAAAATCAGCGTCCCTTTTTATTAATAATATAAATACCTTGCATTTTGCGGCAGGTCAAATTCGTTAGAGTAAAACTCTTTTATTTTAAATTTTTCTATGTGCATTGTGTATTCAGAGTTAAAATAAAGGCGGTACTCAGATATTTTATCACGCATAAAGTCAGAAAAAATCTTGTTGCGGAAAATAAAATCAATTATTACGGGGTTAAGTGTTATAAGCAGCCCCTTTAAGCCCTCTTTGCCGGCAGCGTCTATTATCGCAATGCCTATTTTGTTTACAATATGCTCCTTTGAATATACATAACCCGCACCGCTGCAATACGGGCAGCTTTGCAGCAGATTTACCGCAATTTCGTTGCGTGTTTTTTTTCGGGTAATCTCAACAAGTCCTAAACCGCTCATACCCACTACCGTAGTCTTTATTCTGTCTTTTTTCAGTTCTTTATCAAGACATTCAAGCACCAAATCCCTGTGTTCCAATATTTCCATATCAATAAAATCACAGATTATTATGCCGCTGATATTTCTCAGCCTTATTTGACGGGCAATTTCCTTTGCGGCAAGTATATTTGTGTTGTAAACGGTTTCTTCAAGGTTTTGTTCCCCCACATATTTACCTGTATTTACATCAATAACTGTCAGCGCTTCTGTCTTGTCAATAATAAGATAAGCGCCGCTGTTAAGCCAAACCTTATTATCAAGCATTTTATCTATTTGCTCTGTGATATTGTAATCGTGGAACATATCCCTGCCCATCGGAAACAATACAGTAGCCCTTTTGATTTTAGACATGCTAAGGCTTATCATGCTGTTAATTCTATCTAATACCTTTTCGTCGTTTACTACAATTTCTTTAATATTGTCGCTGAAAATATCTCTGAAAGTACGGCTTATTAAATCGCTTTCGTAATGGACAACATCAAAAACCTTTGCACTCTTGTAAGCTAAGCAAATATCCTTCCAGCATTTTATCAAATAGTTTGCCTCTTGCTTAATGTCCTTAATTTTGGCATTTTGTGCAACGGTGCGGACGATAAAGCCCATTCCCTCGGGCTTTATTTTAAGGACTTTATCATACAGCTTTTTTCTTACGCCCTCGCGGCATATTTTTTTAGAAATACCTATGTAATTTACATTT
>JAQVSX010000092.1 GCA_028700355.1 Clostridia bacterium | reverse complement strand
CTATAAATCTGTGAATCAGTCCTTTTTTTTCTGCCATTAATTTTTCTCCTCTGCCAGCGATATAAAGAGTTTAAGTCCGCTTAGCAAAACGCTTTCATCAAAATCAAAATCGGCGCTGTGCAGCTTTTTGCCTTCGCCGTTATCCGTTCCAATCCATATCAAACAGCCCTCTGTCTCCTTTAAATAAAAGGCAAAATCCTCTGCCGTAAACCTGCGGGGCAGCGGTGTGATTTCGATATATTTTTTAACTTTTTCTATGCAGCGTCCGCTGTTTTCAAGCGGTATGTAATTGCACAGCATATTTATGCAAAGTTTTGCTCCGTAAATCTTTTCCGCCTTTTTTATGTTGCAGTCTATTAAATTTAAAACGGTTTCAAGCTGAGAGTACTCAAAATAACGCAGTGTGCAGTTTGCAACCGCACTGTCTGCGACAATATTTCTCGCCACTCCCCCGCTTATTTTTCCGCAATGGAAAACTGTATCGTCCTTAATATTTTCCGGTATATCGTCATATATGTTTGTAATTACATCTATAAGTGCGTGCAGCGCATCAGTGCCTTTATGCTTTTCGGCGCAATGGCTGCTTTCTCCCGTAGCGGTTATGTCAAACACGTATGACCCCGCCATAGAAACGCCGCTGCCTATGCCTGCCATGCCCTTTTTCAGCGACGGGTCTAAATGAATTGCGTAAATTTCGTCAACGCCGTCTAAAGCGCCGTTTTCTATCATATTAATAGCGCCGCCCTCGGTTTCCTCTGCCGGCTGAAAGATAAATACGACGTTGCAGCCTAATTTTTCAGGGTTTAAGGCACAATATTTTGAAAAAGCAAGCAAATTAGCAATATGCCCGTCATGCCCGCAGGCGTGCATAAAACCTTGATGTTTGGATTTATAAGTTTTTTCGCCCTTTTCTGTAATGGGCAAAGCGTCAATATCGCTTCTGAAAGCTAACGTTTTGTTTTTTCCGATATCTAATTTTGCAATAACGGCTGTGCCGACAGTGCGAAAATTAAGCCCTAAATTTTTAAGCTCTTTTACAATCTGCGCCTGAGTTTTATATTCGTTATAGGCTATTTCGGGGATAGAATGGAAATAGCGCCTTGTCTTTATTAAATAATTTTTATAATCAGTAATTTTCATAATAAATATTATAGCATAGTTAATTTTTATTTGCAATAAAACTATACTTTATGAATACTATATATTAAACCCATTAAAGTATATTAACCCACCTACAAATTCCTTGATAATAGCGACAATTATTTTTTGACATTATTAAATATATATGTTATTATTGTAACACAATTTAATTATAATACATTAGAGGAGCAGAAAGCAAGAGTAACCGTTTTGGTGAAAGGGTATTTCTGCCGAAACGGAAAGCATTTTCCGTTGGGCATACGAAGTAATAGTCGTATGACTGTCATTCTTAAAACGGGAATGAAGCACTAATGGTTAAATTAATATAACTTAAAGGTATTAGCTTAAAAGGCAATGTGCTTTTTACAATTAATTTAACGGCGGTGCAATAAAAATTGCACCTTTTTTTTTAAGCGAAATAAATAACATAAACGGAGATAATATGAAAAAGTACAACATAGCCGTAGTAGGCGCGACTGGAATGGTAGGCGAAACCATATTAAAGGTTTTAAGCGAGAGGGATTTTCCCGCAGACAACTGTTATTTTTACGCTTCCGCAAAGAGTGCAGGCAAACGCATAAGCTTTTGCGGAAAGGATTATACTGTAATCGAGCTTAAAAAAGAAAATATTACAGATAAAAAAATAGATATCGCTTTGTTTTCGGCAGGAGCTTCTGCAAGCAAGGAATTTGCCCCGATATTCGCCGAAATAGGCTGCGTTGTAATAGACAATTCAAGTGCATGGCGCACGGATGAAGATGTTCCCCTTGTCGTGCCCGAGGTAAACGCAGACAGTTTAAAAAAGCACAAGGGCATTATCGCAAACCCCAATTGCTCTACAATTCAGGCAGTGGTTGCGCTTAAACCGCTGCACGATGCATTTAAAATAAAAAGAATAGTTTACTCTACCTATCAGGCTGTATCGGGAGCGGGCGTAAACGGCTATAACGATTTAAAAAACGGCATAGCGGGAGAGCCGCCTAAAAAATTCCCCTACCCTATTTTCGGCAATGTACTGCCCCATATAGATGTTTTTCTTGAAAACGGCTACACCAAGGAAGAAGAAAAAATGATATTTGAAACAAGAAAAATAATGGGCGACCAAAGCCTTAAAATTACGGCAACTACCGTAAGGGTACCCGTTTACCACGGGCATAGCGAATCTATAAATGTAGAGTTTTATAACGATTATTCAGACATAAATCAGGTAAAAAGCGTGCTGAAAAATGCCGAGGGCATTATTGTTGAAGACGATATCAATAACAACATTTACCCTATGCCGATATACTGCGAAGGCAAAGACGAAGTATTTATAGGCAGAATAAGAAAGGATTACAGCGTTGAAAGCGGAATAAATATGTGGGTTGTCGCTGACAACATAAGAAAAGGTGCGGCAACAAATACCGTTCAGATTGCCGAAGCTTTAATAAACAAAAAAATAATTTAGTTATAAGGAGCCTGAATATGAACACAAAATCATTATTCAAGGGCAGCTGCGTTGCGCTGATTACACCGTTTAAAGATAAGAAAATCGATTACGAAAAACTTAAAAATCTTTTAGAATTTCAGATAAAAGAAGGTACAAACGCTATTCTTGTACTCGGCACTACGGGAGAGCCTGCCACAATGACGGCAGCCGAAAAAGAAAAGGTAACCGAATTTTCGGCAGAAGTTATAAACAAAAGGGTTCCCCTATTGGTCGGAACGGGCTGCAACAATACCGAAGCGGTAATTTCGGCAAGCAAAAAAGCACAGCAGCTTGGCGCAGACGGATTGCTTATCGTTACCCCGTATTACAATAAATGCACACAGGGCGGTCTTGCGGCGCATTACCTTAAAATTGCAGACAGCGTCAATCTGCCTATTATTGTGTACAATGTACCCTCACGCACAGGCGTAAATGTTTTGCCCAAAACACTTAACAAAATCGGTGCACACGACAACATTTACGGCATAAAAGAATCGAGCGGCAACATCGAGCAAATGAGCGATATGATTGAGGTTTGCGCAAATAACAATATGGAATTTTACAGCGGAGACGACGGCGTTGCCTTTCCCACAATCATTATGGGCGGAGCGGGCGTAATATCGGTAACGGCAAACATAATACCCAGATTTATGAGCAGGCTTGCAAAGTACTGTTTAGACGGTGAAATTGAAAAAGCACGGCAAATGCATTTTAAGCTTATGCCCTTGGTTAAAGCCGTTTTTTCGGAAGTCAACCCTATTCCCGTTAAGGCGGCGGCAAGTATGATGGGACTTTGCGGCGGGCAGCTTAGATTGCCGCTTACAGAAATCGAGCCGCAAAACAGAGAAACATTAAGTGCAGCGTTAAAAAATTTCGGCTTGATTTAGCTGGCACTCTTATACATAAGAAAAATAAGAAAACAAAAAAAAGTAGGTAGTTATGACAAACATTATTATTTGCGGTATAGGCGGCAGTATGGGCAAAGTACTGTATGATGTGGCAACAGACTGCGGCAATATTAAGATAGTTGCCGGCGTTGACAAATTTTGCGAGCGAAAATATGACTTCCCCGTATATGAGGATTTTGACATACAGGAAAAATGCGATGTCGTTATCGATTTTTCACGCCCTCAGGCATTGCCGCAGATTTTGCAATACTGCACAAAAACCAATACGGCTACGGTGCTTGCCTGCACGGGATACGGCAACGAAGAAAACAAGATGATAGAAAAGGCTTGCCAAAGCACAGCAATTTTTCAGTCATCCAATATGTCTTTGGGGGTAAGTCTGCTAAACGAGCTTGTAAAAAAGGCTGCGGAATTTTTGCCCGATTTTGACATAGAAATTATAGAAAAGCACCACAACAAAAAAGTAGACTCACCGAGCGGCACGGCGCTTACGCTTGCTAACAGCATTAACAGCGTATTTGACGGAAAACGCAAATATGTTTACGGCAGGCACTCCTTAAACGTCAAAAGAGAAACCGCCGACATAGGCATACATTCCGTAAGGGGCGGAACAGTTTCGGGCGAACATCAGGTGCATTTTTTCGGCAACGACGAAATTATCACCCTTTCGCATACTGCACTTAGCA
>JAQVSX010000091.1 GCA_028700355.1 Clostridia bacterium | reverse complement strand
TATTCATTATAAAAAAATTTACTCCTAATATTTAAGTTTAGTAATTGCATTTTGTAAAAGTGAAACTCTAAATATTATTTATGCGCCTTGCCTCTAAATAATATCTTTTTTCGCAAGCCTGCCCCATAGAAAACGACTTTCTCGGAAGCGTTCCGTTTTTAATTATATAATCAAAAAAATCCTTTTTGTCGATAGCGGGAAGCAGTACGCCTACGGCGTTTTCCTTTTTGCTTATCGCCGCTACGGAGTTAGAGCCGTGTATATAATCGGTATAACCGCCATATCTTGCGGTATAATTATCTGCGTAATTTTGAACGGCGGAAACCGCCTCGGCGGCATTTTCAGGCAGACCTATTCCCCGCATATTTCCCTGAAAAATCACCGTACCTTCTTTTTCGGTAAACTGCGAACATACATCGTATAAGCCGTGTATAAATTTTTCTCCGTCGTTTACAAAAAATACCCTGTGTATCGGGTAAAAGCTAAGCCCCTTGTCGTGAATGTTTACAATTTCCGCCAAAGCGTACCTTGCGGGGTGGTTTTCCCTATCCCCTTCGGGGATATCTTTTTTAATATTATCCCAAATGGTTTTGGCTGTGGCAAGGCTGTGGTTGCCGTCGCCAACGGCTATCAGAAAGCTCTCCTCTTTGCCGTATTTAGATTTAAGCAGCGATGGCTCTAAAAGCGCATTCAGCCTGTCAATAACGGGCTGCGTGTCCTCAATCTTATAACCTCTTATATGACCGCCGCCCATATTAAGGTCGGTATCGTAAAGGCGGGTAAGGTTTTCCTTTTCGCTTTCAATCGGCTCTATAACGGTCTTTTTTCTGTCGTCAATCAAAAGCATAATATGGGGCAATTCCAGTGCGGCATTTTCCCTTATTTTTATGCGGGGCGGAATCCTAGAAAAAACAGTGCCCTCGCTTGCCCGAATCAGCGGCTTATCCTCCTCAGAAAAGCTGTAAAACTCCAAATCTATGGCGGCTACGAGTCCCCTGCGCTTAGGTGCAAACGGAGTCTGCCTTTCAATATACACCATACAGTCTTTATGCTCGTCAAAAACACCGTCGCTGAGATATTTTTGCATTACACAGTTAACCTTTTCTATGCCGCTGCTGCCTATATCGTTTAAATACACTTCGGGAAGTATCATATTAAGCGACGAAATATCGTTTTCAATATAATCGGAAAGGCTTTTCCAATATTCGGGTTCAGATGTATATTGGTCGCATGCAATTACAGCAAACTTTTTGTAATTAATGTTCTTGTTAGGCAGCAAAATATCTGCCGATTTTACGCAAAATGCCATATTATCTCCTGTAAAAAATTTTAATATTTTATAAAGACATTATCAGCCAAATAACAAACCCCGAAACAAGAGCCAAAGCAGCAACGGCTGTTTCCCTTAAAACCTTGCGGATTTTACTTTTTAATTTATCGGATTCAAACCTTTTTCCCAAAAAATTATAATATTTCATAACTCACCCGTTTTATTTTTCCAAAAATTATCGTTTTCGGTTTTAAGCCCGTATGCGCTTTCTACGGCTTCCCTCAGCATTTCGCCGTCTATATACCTTTTTAAAATGCCGTTTCTCGCAAGCGAAATAATACCCGTCTCCTCAGATACCACAACAGCCATAACATTATACTGTTCGGTAATACCTATCGCCGCCCTGTGCCTCGTGCCGAATTCTTTAGGCATATTGACTTCAAGCGACAGCGGCAAAAAACACCCTGCGGCAAGTATTCTGTTGTCTTTAATAAGCACTGCGCCGTCGTGCAGCGGAGCTTTGGGAATAAAAATACTCTCAATAAGCTGAGAGCTTATAATACTGCCGAGGGGGATTCCGCTTTCAAGTATGCTAGTCGGCGGCTGGTCGATTACAAAAACTATCAAAGCGCCTATATCTTTTTTTGCCATATTCTGAACGGCTTTTACAACATGGTCGGCGGCAATTTCCAAATCTTCTTCTGTGCAGCTTTGCTGCGTAAACTTTTCAAACTCAAATTTCTTTTTGCGCAGCCAGATAAGCCTTTTTATTTCGGAAGCGTAAATAATTATCACCGCAAAAAAGAAAAGCAAAATAATATACTTTACCGCAATGCTCGAAACATTAAGCTCAAGCATACTTATCAGCACAGCGACAGCGGTAAACGCTATAAAAAACTTTACAATAATATGGGCGTTGTTTTTTATCAAAAATTTAAAGGCGATATATACGGCTAAAGATATCAGAAGAATATCAACCGCATCTAAGATGCCAAAACTTTGAAAAAGTTGCTCTGCGCCTTTAAAAAAATTGTTCATATATGCTCCGAAAGAGAAAACATAGTGATTGTCTGTATTAGAATATTTGCAAAAAAAACAAGAATTAAATTTTATAAGTTTTCCTTACCTAAAATTATATAAAATTTACTTGATAATGTCAACATACATATTGTATGATATTATTATATTTTATTATTATTTATTGCAAAGGCGTAAAAAATGAAACTTCAAAAAATACTGTCATATTTAAGAAAAGCCGTACAAGACTATAATCTGATACAAGACGGCGACAACATAGCAGCGGGCGTATCGGGCGGAAAAGACAGCCTTACGCTCCTTTCGGCGCTTGCCGCTTACAGAATATTCTCACCGCAAAAATATAAACTTGCGGCATTTACCGTTGACCTCGGTTTTGAGGGCGGCGAAAAAGGCATGGAAAAAATCTCAGAATATTGCAGACAGATAGATGTTCCCCACCGTATAATAAAGACAGATATTGGGGGTGTTATATTTGATATAAGAAAGGAAAAAAACCCCTGCAGCCTTTGCGCCAAAATGAGACGGGGCGCACTTTGCGACGAGGCTTCTAAGCTGGGGTTTAACAAGCTTGCTCTCGGTCACCATAGCGACGACCTCAGCGAAACGCTATTTTTATCTATGATATACGAGGGCAGACTGTCGACATTTCTGCCCAAAGCATACATGGACAGAACTAAGGTTACGGTAATAAGGCCGTTAATATACGCAAGTGAAAAGGAAATAAGCGCCTACTCAAAAAACCTGCCAGTAATGCATAACCCCTGCCCCGCAAATAAAAACACTCAGAGAGAATTTGTAAAAGACCTTATTTCAGCCATAGAAAAGCAAGCGCCCAACTCCAAAAAAAGCATATTTTCGGCAATCATATCTCCGCAAAGGTATAATTTATTTGATAAAGCGGATAAAGATAAATAAAATGGGCTAAGATATAATGGAACGAACGCCAGAAAAATGTCATACTCTTGTTTACTGTAATTAAAAATAGGTTATAATAATTGTAGGACAATAACTAAAAATTTTTAAAAAGTTTTAGTTTTTTATTGAAATTCAATTTTATTTGTGCTAAAATTTATTTAATTGATTGTCCTTTAATTTCATTCACCATTAATAATATATGAGAATATATATGAATGAAATAAATAATGGAGGTGTACTATGTTTGGAGATTATATTCGCTAAGGAATAAAAGAAAATGGATTTGATTAGTGGAATAATTTCAGGTTTAATTACTTCAATTACTTTATTTACGCTCATGCTGTGCATAAAACCTAAAATCAAAATCAGTAACGATATTTACAAGCAAATCGAAGGTGATACTGTCTGCTACTATATAAAAGTAGTAAATATTAGTAGATGTATGTTTATTGATGTTGAATATAAATTAAGTTTATGTTCACAGATTAAGATGCCGGATAAGCACGGTAATTTAGGTTCTTTTATCGAAACTGAAGATGTAGAATTTGCAAAAAAACATATTACGGTCATAAATGGTTATTCAAAAAAGAACAGCAATAATGATAATTATGCTTATTGGCTTACAATAAATGCAGATTTAAGCAAATTATTAGCATTTAAAGGTAATTTTTTAGAATTCAGCATATCAGGCAAGCACAATATAAGCAACAGAATGAAATGTTTTAATAAAAGTTATGTTTTAAGCAATATTAAGTTGAAACCCTTTTATTGCGGTAAATCTACTGAAATTAATAATAATTAAAATACAATTTATTATAAAGGCGCTTTTAAGTGCCTTTTTTAATTCTCACAGTTTTTCCTTATACCAAATATATCATACAATTCCAGCGGAGAGCTTATAAAATTTTCAGCGCCGGCAGCTTTAAGCTCGTCATATGTCCTGTAACCCCACAGCACAGAAATCTGATAAAAGCCGCCCTTTACGC
>JAQVSX010000090.1 GCA_028700355.1 Clostridia bacterium | reverse complement strand
TTCCCTCCCTTTTCCATAGCCTGCCTGCAACAAGGGCAATTGCAGAATAATCCCGGCAATGCTTCTGCCGCAGAAGTCCCTAAATATTTTATTTTTAAATTTTCCATAACAAAATTTTAGCTCCCTGATAAATGTTACCTATTTAGTTTATACTTTATTTATAACGCTGTCAATACATTTATTGTTTTTAAAAATAATAATACTATTATGTCTGTACTTCTTTTAAATAGTCAATTGCCGATATAAGATAATTGACAAAAAAGTGATTAAACATTAAAATATAATAATAATACAAATAAAATAAAATAAATCAGGATGAAAGATGGATACAGTTTACAGCATATTTAACTTGTTCGGCGGTATGGCGGTATTTATGTACGGCATGAAGATTATGGGCGATAATTTAGAGCGGGCAGCCGGCAAAAATATGAAGAAAATGCTTTCAAAGGTTTCTAGCAATCGTTTGGCGGGAGTGGGCATAGGCGCAGGCGTTACGGGGATTATTCAAAGCTCTGCCGCAACTACGGTAATGGTAGTAGGCTTTGTAAATATAGGCGTTATGTCCCTTATTCAGGCAGCCGCCATTATTATGGGCGCAAATATCGGTACTACAATTACATTGCAGATAGCATCCTTTAAAAATGTAATCGATATAACAGCTATCGCAGGCATATTGGGGGCGGCAGGTCTTTTTGTAAATATGTTTACCAAAAAGAGCATGTTAAAAAGAATCGGCATTATATTTGTAGGCTTGGCTATGCTGTTTATAGGTCTGGAATATATGGGGGCATCTGTAGAAAACTTTGCAGAGCCCCTTTCTCATTTCTTTTTAGCGGTCAATAATCCCTTACTGTTAATACTTATCGGAATGATATTTACCTCTATTATACAAAGCTCTTCTGTTGCCACCGTAATGATTGCGGGTTTTGCCGCCGAAGGCGCAATAGGCCTTGAAGCCGCACTTTTTGCGGTGCTCGGTATGAATATAGGCACCTGCGTTACGGCACTGATATCAAGCATAGGAACAAATGCAAATGCAAAGCGGGCGGCAATTATACATTTGCTATTCAATGTACTTGGCTCATTAATAATAATTATATTGTTTTATGTAATAGACTTTAACACAATAGAGGCATTTTTATTTTCTATAAGCGGCAGCGATATTATGCGGCAGATTGCAAATTTCCATACGATTTTTAATATTTTGGCAACACTGATACTTTTGCCCTTTCTAAATTTGCTTGTCAAATTATCTATACTATTGGTAAAAGATAAATCTGTAGTCTCCGATGCTTTACGCATGTATTATGTTGACGAAAGAATGTTAAAAACGCCCCCTATTGCGGTTTTGCTTATGAAAAAAGAGCTTATCAATATGCTTAACCTTGCCAAAAAAAACCTTGATTTGTCTAATGAGGCGCTTATAAATGTAAATATTGATAAAGAAAGTGAGATATTAAAAAGAGAAGAAGAGATAAATTTTCTTAACAAAGCCGTTACAAAATTTTTAGTCAAAATTTCTGCTCTTGATATTTCTTATAAAGACGAGATAAAGATAGGTTCTTACTACCACGTAGTTACCGACATAGAGAGGATAGCAGACCATGCGGAAAACATATTAAACTATGCAAAAAAGATGCAGGAAGAAAATATTGAATTTTCTGAGGAAGCAAAAAACGAGCTTAAAAACTTTGCCGAAGTATTAAATAACCTTTATGAAAATACCATGCTTGTGTTTACCGAAAGTAAAATAACTTATATGGCTATGGTAAACAAATATGAGGACGAGGCAGATAACTTAAAGCATCAAATGGTTAATTCTCATATTCATCGGCTAAACAGTGGAAACTGTACGGCAGAAAGCGGCACAATATATTTAAGCCTTGCAACAAATTATGAGCGTATTGCCGACCATTTGACAAATATTGCCGAAAGCGTATTGACCTATTAATAAAATATAAGGAGAATATTATTTATGAACAAAAAATCAGTTAAAGACATCGATATAAAGGGCAAAAAGGTGCTTGTGCGTGTAGACTTTAACGTCCCTTTAGATGAAAATAAAAAAATTACCGATGAAAACAGAATTATAGGCGCAATGCCTACAATTGAGTATTTGTTAAATAACGGAGCAAAGGTTATATTATGTTCTCATTTGGGACGGCCCAAGGGAGAATTTAATATGAAATATTCCTTAAAGCCCGTTGGCGACAGGCTTAACGAACTCCTTGGCAAAAAGGTTGTTTTTGCACAGGATATTATAGGGCAGTCCGCTCAAAAAGCAATAGAAAATTTAAAGGATGGCGAGGCGGTACTGCTTGAAAATCTGCGTTTCCATAAAGAAGAAGAAAAAAATGACAGAGAGTTCAGCAAAAAGCTTGCCTCTTACGCAGATATATATGTAAACGACGCTTTCGGCACCGCACACAGGGCGCATTCTTCTACCGCAGGAGTTGCCGAATTTGTTAAAACAAGCGTATGCGGCTTTTTAATTGAAAAAGAAATTAAAATAATGGGAGACGCTTTGCAAAATCCCAAAAGACCTTTTGTTGCAATACTCGGCGGCGCAAAGGTTTCTGATAAGATAGGCGTTATAAACAATTTGATTGAAAAGGTAGATACTCTTATTATCGGCGGCGCAATGGCATATACATTTTTTAAGGCAAAGGGCTTTAAAATCGGCGACTCTCTTTGTGAAGACGATAAGATAGAGCTTGCAACCGAGCTTATGCAAAAGGCAGAGCAGAAAAATGTTAAGCTGCTTTTGCCTGTTGATAATGTTCTCGGAAAAGAATTTAAAAGCGATACGGAAATTATGATGACTGATTCCGATAAAATACCCGACGGATGGCAGGGGCTGGACATAGGCGAGAAAACAAGGCAATTGTTTTCTGACAGCGTAAAAAATGCAGGGACTGTTATTTGGAACGGCCCTATGGGAGTATCTGAATGGAAAAATTTTGCGGGCGGCACACGGGCGCTTGCCAAAGCGCTTGCCCAAAGTAATGCGATAACGATTATCGGCGGCGGAGATTCTGCCGCAGCGGTTGCCAACCTTGGCTATGCGGATAAAATGACGCATATTTCTACCGGCGGCGGTGCCTCTCTTGAATTTTTAGAAGGCCGCATACTGCCGGGTATAGATTGCCTTGACAACAAATAAATATTAAAGAGGTACACATTGAGAAAACCTATTATTGCAGGAAACTGGAAGATGAATAACACCATAAGGGAAAGCAAAGCTCTCGTAACAGAGCTTTTGCCGCTAATAAAAGACGCAAATTGCGATGTGGTTTTGTGCGTTCCCTTTACAGATATTAAAAGCGTTGTAAGCTTGACAAAGGGCAGTATAATTAAGGTAGGTGCGCAAAATGTACATTTTGCAGAAAACGGCGCATATACGGGCGAAATTTCCGCCACAATGCTAAAAGAATTAAAGGTTAATTACTGTATTATTGGCCACAGCGAAAGAAGACAGTATTTTGGCGAGACTGACGAAACGGTAAATAAAAAAATAGCTGCCTGCCTTAAATACAAAATCAAACCCATTGTATGCATTGGCGAAACATTGCAGCAAAGAGAATCAAACCAAACAAAAGATATTTTGAAAAATCAAATTATTGAGGGTTTTAAAGGCTATAAGAGTAAGGACTTTGAAAAAATTATTATTGCGTACGAGCCGATATGGGCAATTGGCACAGGCAAAACAGCTACGGCACAGGACGCAAACTCTACAATAAAACATATTAGAGAAGTGCTGAAAAAATATTTTGGCTTATCTATATCACAAAAAACGAGAATACAGTACGGCGGCAGTATGAATGCAAAAAACGCCTTTGAGCTTATGTCTATGCCTGAAATTGACGGCGGACTGATAGGCGGAGCAAGCCTTAAAGCGCAGGATTTTTCAAAAGTTGTAAATTATGATAAAAAATAATAAGGCTGTTATGACAAAAAAAATGTATGCTATAATTATTATGGACGGCTTTGCTTATGCAAATGACAAGGCGGTTTCTGCAATAGATAGGGCGGGGACTCCCAATATTGACAGGCTTAAAAAGCTGTACAGCCATACAAGCTTAGGAGCAAGCGGCGAAGATGTGGGGCTTCCCCAAGGGCAGATGGGCAACAGCGAAGTAGGTCATTTAAATATCGGTGCGGGCAGAATTGTCTATCAGGAACTTACAAGAATTTCCAAATCCATATATGACGGTACATTTTATCAAAACGAG
>JAQVSX010000089.1 GCA_028700355.1 Clostridia bacterium | reverse complement strand
CTCGGCATCGGCAGGTGAGTACAGCATACCTGCAAGCGCTTTTTCCCTTTCTGTCATATATATTTCCCTTAATTTTGTTTTGCTATCATTATAGCAAAATAATAGTAATTAATAAAGTTATTTGTATTATTTATAACCGTAAAAAAAGGCTTTTATAAGCCGCTAAGCATAAAAAGCCTTTTTGATATATTAAAGTCTATTAATGGCTATTCAGAGCTTCCCTATTTATCCTTTCTGTCTGATATTGCCTCTACCGGCGTTATTTTAGCGAATTTAAACCACGGTATAAATGTAGCCGCAACCGAAACAAACAGCGACAGCGCCGCCATAAGCAAAAATACCGACGGATTGACAAGCATTATGGGCAGATACATTCCCACGCTTGAGCTTATAGCCGCATTAATAACGGGTATAAAGCTCAGCAGCACAACCGCAGATATTACAAATGTCAATACCGCAGTCAATAAGCCTTCCATAACATACACTAAAAATGTATGAAATTTTTTAACCCCCAGCGCACGCAAAAGTCCGATATTGCGCTTTGTAAGCTTTATGCTTGTAGATATAAAGTTATACATCAATATAACCGCCAAAAAACAAAGGAATACTACGGCACCCGTTATTATGCCATTAAAGTTTAAAAACATTGCCATATATATAGAAAATAGAAAGCTGAAATTAGCGTTTACCTGCATTTCGCTACTAAGCAGGTCATTTATCAGCGCTAAATTCTCGCTACTGTCAGGGCTTAATTCTACTAACAGCTGCCTTGTTCTGAAATAATTTTCCAAAAATTTTGAATATGTGTTTTCGTTTAAGGCTAAGCCATTTGTATAACCACCAGTTATAATGTATCCGCTTATATAATACTTTGATGAAGGCAGAGAAATAAGAATATCGGAAACATAATCTATATTATTCTGATAATCGGGCTGATAGTTATTATCATAATAATAATAATTATTATTATTATCTTGAATATCGTAACTGCTATGTTTGCCTATGTTAAAATATGAATGTTCATTATTATTATAAAGGTTAATAAGTTCAAGTTTGTTTTCGTGATAAAATTGAATTAATACTACTATGCCTTCCCTATCTCCTATATTATCTACGGCAACGGGAGTAACTGTATCAAATTTGTCATACAAAGCCTGATTTTTTTTCATCACATAAATGCTTCTGTTATCAACAATCATATCTTTGCTTCCCGCTATTATCTGGTCAAGACCTACCATTAAATTCATATTGATGCAATTTTTATAATCGGCTAAAAAGCCGCCGTCATCAGAGACAAAAAGCTGAAAAACATGGTTATAGGCATCTATTACGAGATCATTGTCCAAATTATAATTAGGCTCATAATCCGATTGATATATGCCGCTGATAACTATTTCAAACCCGTTTATATATATTTTTTTTTCAATTATATCACTTAAACTTAGTGCGGTATTTGAAAAGGTATTTCCCTTTATTAAAGCGCCTGCCGCATAACTGCTTATTATTGCCGAATGGCTTGTATTAGGCTTAGAGCTGCCGTAAAGCATTTTAAAGCCCAGACTTTCCATATCTTCAATTTCTGTAATGCCCAAAAAGCCGCCAAAGTAATAGCCCGATAAATTGGCGCTCACATCATTAAAAGGCTCTACCGATAACATCATAGAGTATTGTTTATAAAAGTTACAATTCTTATGCTTGCTTTTAAAGGTATCTATTATATCGTCGTTTATTACATCAGAGCCGTCACTTGCGTATAATGAGTTTTGAGAAACTGATATGACGCCAATATTTTCGTGCCTGATAATCTCCGCAAGTGCGCGACCAGTCTCTATCGAAGAGAGAATATTCATACCGCCGAACAGCGTAAACGAAATACAGGTAACAATAATAATAAGGGCAAGCCTAAATTTTTTAAGGCTTAAATTATGAAAGCCCATTTTCAGTGCGCTGCCTATTGCCATTTTGCTGGATTTAAATTCTACGGCAATCCGCTTAGCGCGCTTAGCGGAATAAGGCACAAAATTGTCGTTTTTTAACAGTTCACTGCCGTTAGCCTGTTCCGCTCCGTCAATAGCGACACCCCCGCCGCTTTGTTCTAAACTTACGGCATCGCGCAGATTGGGGAATAACGCCTTTACTTTTCTTTCATTTGTATCGACATTTATATATGACTTTCTGCCCGAATCTAAAATTATATCGTTTATGCGGTCATTAAAATGGTCGTCTATTTCGGTATCTTTTTGCAGCCTAACAATAGTGTCGGAAACGATATCGATTCCCTCTGCCATAAGGCTTTCGCCTTTTTTCCTTCTTTTTACATCACGGTATATCCTGCCGTCCTTCATTTCTATTATTCTGTCGCCGTATTTTATGGCAGTCTGAACATCGTGCGTTACAACGATAACAAGCTTTGTTTTAGATATTTCGCTTAATATCTCTGTAATTTCCTGACCTGTTACGCTGTCAAGCGAACCTGTAGGCTCGTCGGCAAGAATAATTTTAGGCTCTTTTACAAGCGCCCTTGCAATAGCTACCCTTTGCCTTTGCCCTCCCGAAAGGTTGCGGGCCTTTGCGTTTGCCTTATCGCCAATGCCCATTGCTTCAAGCATTTCAAGCACACGCTTTTTGCGGACGGGCTTTTTTAATGCGTTATCACTTTTTATATCTAAGGCAAACCTTACATTTTCCATCACCGATAAAGAATCTATAAGGTTAAATTCCTGAAAAACAAAGCCTACCAATGTGTTGCGGTAATAATCAAGCATATTAGAGCTCAGTTTTTTTGTAAGCTTATCGCCTATCCACATTTCGCCGCTGTCGTAACTGTCCAATGCGCCGAGTATGTTAAGCAGTGTAGATTTACCGCTGCCCGATTTTCCCAAAATAAAAACCAAGCCGCTTTCTTCAAATGTTGTAGATATATTTGACAACGCCCTGAATGTAACGCCCGTATCTGTATAATATGTTTTGTTAATATTTTTAAGCTCTATCATAGCGTAAACCTATCCTATTATTTTAAGCGCTTCTATCGCTTTCCGCCTTGTAACGGCAAATATTGGCAGCAGCGACGCTGTTACAACAAGTAATGTAACCGACGCAAATACAAATGCTACTGTAAATAAGTCAAATGAAAATATAGAAAAAGATAAATTAAATATCTGCAACGCACCCTTAGAGCCGAGTTTAATAAAGTATGTTATTACTGCCCCTAAAATGCAGGAAAAAGTTGCACTTCTTACAGAAATCATAAGGCTTTCTGTTAAAAAAATCTTGGCTACATCAATTTTTCTTGCGCCTATTACACGGTAAACGGCAATTTCCTTTGCACGAAAACGCACAGAGGAAGACATATAATTAAGTATCAGCAGAAAAGAAAAACCGGCAATAACTATAGAAATATAGAAAAAGCCTTCGGCTACAGCTCCGAACATATCTCCAAGCTGTAAAATTTCCCTTAAACTGCCGACGGAAGAAAACATCAATAAATCTTCTTGCAACAGCTTTTGGGCAATGTCTTTTATGCCGTTAAAATCCTTACCCCTTTCAAACATAACGCTGCTTAATTTTACGGGTTTAGACTGCGACATAAGCGCCATTATTCTGTCATATATATTTTTACTTACAACCAAAGGCTTTTGGGGAGAGGGGAAATTTTCAGCGTCATAAAGCGCTATTACAGGCATATATATATACTCCATAGAATTAATATTTAAGCTCCTGTAATTCGGGTTAAGCACTTTAACGCCCCCTTCTTCATATATGTCGGTATTTTCATCAAATTCGGGGTAAAAAAGCTTAAAAGCTTGAATACTTACGGCAATGCCGCCACCGCTTAAATTAGGAAACACCTGTTCTTCAGTCAAAGTCAATTTATAATTATCGTCTATCCATAAAAAGCTATCCTTTTCGCTGTCTATGGGTTTTTTGAAATCATTTGCGTCATATTTAAAATCGCTTAGGTCAATTGTAACAGTGGCGTTTGCGTAACCCTCAATCGGTATATCTACTAATGAAGATTGCCCGAAGTATTGCGCTATAAAACCGCTTTTAACAAATATCTTTGAATATAAGTAATCTTTATTATTCTGCCAATTTGTAATATCAATGCGGGAATCCTGCGATAACCGCTCCTGAGAATTAATAAGATAGTTATACCTTGTATAATCTGTTTTAAATATGCCCGTAATTTTTAAAATTAATTCGGCATTAACCATTTTTACTGACATACCTATAAGCTCTGAAGGCTTTTTTG
>JAQVSX010000088.1 GCA_028700355.1 Clostridia bacterium | reverse complement strand
CTTTGATATTATAAAGCGGCGCTTTAAGCAGATAACAGATGACCTGAAATTAAATTTTGATATTGACGGGTATTTAACTAAAATACAAGCCGATATTTTATCAGGCAGCAAAGAGAGTTACGCCGCTTCGAGAGGGGAATATTTAAACGCTATTATTGCGGCGGCATATTTAGGTTTTGATTTTATAGATGCCGCCGATATTATTAAATTTGACCGTAACGGCGCTTTTGATGATAAACTTACCGACGAGCTTTGCTCTAAGGCGCTGTCAAAAAGCAGGTATGCAGTTATTCCCGGCTTTTACGGTTCTGATTATGACGGAAATATTGTAACATTTTCGAGGGGAGGCTCTGACATTACAGGCTCTATTATTGCAAAGGCGGCAAATGCCGAGCTGTATGAAAACTGGACCGATGTAGACGGTTTTTTGACTGCCGACCCAAAAATTGTAAGTAGCCCCGCCCTGATAGACACCCTTTCTTACAGGGAGCTTAGAGAGCTTTCTTATATGGGGGCATCTGTGCTGCACGCAGAGGCGGTTTTCCCCGTATGGAGCAAAAACATTCCCTTAAAAATTATGAATGTTTTTAAGCCGCAGGCTCACGGCACTATGATTGTTCCGCATGAAAATTATGACGATACCGGCAAGGTTATTACCGGCATTGCCGGCAAAAAGGATTTTTCTGTAATATATATAGAAAAAAAGCTTATGAATAATCAGCTCGGCTATGCGAGAAAAGTGCTTAGCGTGCTTGAAAAACATAATGTATCTTTTGAGCATATACCTACCGGCATAGATACTATGAGTTTGTGCATTGAGTCCCGCTATTTGAAAGGCAAGGTTGATATTATTACTGAGGACATTAAAAATGCCGTTTGCGTTGACAATATTATTATTATGGACGGTCTTGCACTGATTGCGCTTGTAGGGCACGGAATGCGCTATAAAATAGGGACGGCGGGCAGGCTTTGCGGCGCTCTTGCCAAAGCGGGAATAAATATTAACCTTATTGACCAAGGCAGCAGTGAGCTTAGCATAATAATAGGCGTGGACAATAAGGATTATTGTAGCAGTATACAAGCAATATATAATGAATTTTTGGGTTGAATATTGATTTAAGGTATTAGGTGTTATATGAATAGGGATTTTTTTAAGGATTTTGCCGGAACAAAATATTTTTTCAGGGGTTTAATATTTGGTTTTCCGATTGCGTTTATATTGTTTGTGCTGGGCGTTGTGACATTTAAATCTGACGCTATGGGAATAGTGTTTTTTATTACAGCGGCTTCTTGTCTTATCGCCCTGCCTTTTGTATATATCAAATATAAAAGGTTGATATCATTGAAAGAGGTATTCTATTGTATTACTTACAAAAATATTCTTTCTGTAAACGCCCTTTCAGTGAATCTTAGCTTAAATCCTAAAAGAGTTGTTATTTTGATAACACGGCTTATAAAAAACCGTTATTTAAACGATTATATGCTTGATAGTAAAAAAGCGGAAATAATAAGCAATAAAAAGTTAACAATTTATAAAGAAAGGTGCTTTAACTGCGGCGCAGCTTATACTTATACAGAATATAATATTTGCCCTTATTGCAGTAATATAAGCATTGATGTAAAATAATAAAACCCGCATAATTATGCGGGTTTTAAATTCTTTCAGCCGAGTTTTATCTCTATCGGCGTGCTGTTTGCTATATTGTCGCCTACGGGGCATCTTTGTTCTACTGCGTCAAGCCATTTTTGTATTGTCTCTCTATCGGCATCTATGTCGGGTATAACGGTTACAAAAATCTTTTTATAGCCCGCCCTTTCCTCAGTCGGCTTGCCCATTAATTTTGCGGGGTCAAGTTCGCCTTCCATTTTTATTTCTATGCCCTTTAAATTTAGCTGCATCTGCCTTGCGACAACATTTCCCACGACGTTTATGCAGCCGCAATACGATGCCAGCAAGTACTCTACGGGGTTAGGCCCAAAGTCTGTTCCGCCAATCTCGGTCGGCTCGTCAATTATAATATTAAAGTGCCTTGCCTTGACTATTGTTTTTGATTTGCTTTCGTTTTTTGCCGTTACAAAATATTTGCCCATAATAAACACCTCTTTATGCTTTATACTATTATATAAACAGTTTTATTATGATTAAACATAAAAATGGGAACGGCAGTAATTAGCTTAATAAATTCTCAAACCAAAAACAAATGGGAACAAATTACTTCGTCCCCATATGCAAAATTTTTATCTGTAAGATTTTTTAAAAAATAACTTTTTTCTTTTTTCAGGCTTTGACATAAACCCGTTGCGGCTTTTGCCGTATGCGTTTTCGGATTTAGGTTTTTCGGCAGATAACTCGTCAGATAATTCGTGCTCTGTAATTTTTGCCCTTGTTGCGTTTTTATACTGCATTAATTTAGAAAATTGCTCGTTTGTATTTACCAGCGTTATTGCATAACCGCTTTTGCCTGCTCTTGCCGTTCTGCCTATTCTGTGTATATAGTATTCTACATCGTTTGGCACATCATAATTGATAATGTATTCTACATCGGTAATATCTATGCCTCTTGCCGCTACATCTGTGGCGACAAGTGTAGATACCTTATGCGCTTTAATATCGCCTATTACTCTTTTTCTTTCAGATTGCCGCATATCTCCGTGCAAGGCGATTGATGTTATCTCGTTTGAATTTAAAAAAGAGTTTATTTCGTCTGCCATTCTCTTTGTATTGCAAAAAATTATTGTGCGCTTTGGCTTTAACTGCGAAAACATCTTTATTAAAGTTTCTTTTTTGGCGTTTCTTTTGGTTTTTATATAGCTTTGGCTTATCGCATCTATGGTGTTTAAGGCGTTGCCTAATTCCACATATACGGGGTTTACCATATAGTTTTTAGATATTGATTTTATTTCCGATGAAAAAGTTGCCGAAAACATTACTGTCTGTTTATTCTTTGGTACGCTTTTAAGTATTCTGTCTATATCTTCCTTAAAGCCCATATTAAGCATTTCATCCGCCTCGTCAAGCACGAGCATTTTAAGTTTGTCAAGCTTTAAGGTCCGTCTCATTATATGGTCTATCAGCCTGCCCGGTGTGCCGACTACGATTTTGGCTTTTTTCAGCGCTGTAATTTGCCTTGAAATATCTGCTCCGCCGTAAACAGGTACCAATTTGCAACCCTCTTTATTTGAAGATATCTTGCGTATCTCTTCGGCGACCTGTAAAGCAAGCTCTCTTGTGGGGCATATAATTAATATTTGCACGCCATTTATTTCGGTATCGATTTTGTCAATTGCGGGCAGCCCGAACGCAAAAGTCTTGCCCGAACCCGTTTGTGACCTTCCCACTACGTCTTTACCTTCTACAATAAGCGGTATGCATTTGCTTTGTATTTCCGTAGGTGTTGTAAAACCCTTTAAATCAAGGTTTTTTTGTACTTCTTTTGATAGCATTAAATTATCGAACATTTTTTTTCCTTAAATAAAAAAATGCAAAGATATACACCTTTGCATAATTCAAAATATATATTTATACATAGTATATCATATTATCATTATTATGTCAAAATAATATACTAAATATGTAATTCTACTGCTTATTTGTCAATAAATATAAAAATGCAAGCAAGGGGGGAAGCGCCGCTTCCCCTTGCTTGTGCAATTATTAGTTAAATAAGATAACTAAGTTTGTTGTTTAGTATTATAGAAACTAAGTCTACAATCCAAAACAACGGAGCTAAAAGTATGTTTAATATAGCCAATAAATAGCTTTTACTTTCTATCCTTGCGATAACGCCGATAACAATATTTGTAATAGGTATAATAGCAAGAATAATGCTAATCAATTTGCCGAAACCAAAATATTGTGCTGCTTTTTTCATAATTTTCTCCTTCCGGTATTTTTTGTTGCACCGATAATAATATATAATGTTTTAATTATATCATAAAAAATTTATAATACAAGCATATTATTTATTTTTTGCCTTTGACAATAAGTATTGTTAAATACTGCTTTTTATAACTAAAATACTTGTTTTTATTTTTTTTCGGGTATATAATATGACAATATTAAATAATAGGGGAAATGATATGATTAAATGTTTAAAATGCGGCACTGAGCTTAGCGATAACGCAAAGTTTTGCAATAACTGCGGTGAAAGGGTGGACGGTAAAACTGTTTGCCCTAAATGCAATAAGGAAATTGCCGCAAACTCTAACTTTTGCGAATTCTGCGGATATGTTGTAAAAAAAACCGATGTGATTTCTGATTATGTTGTAAGGCGCAGAAAAAAATTGAGCGGCGAG
>JAQVSX010000087.1 GCA_028700355.1 Clostridia bacterium | reverse complement strand
GCTGCAATGCATTCTATTGAGCATATACTTGCGGTTCTACTGAGAAATTCTCAAAGGGGCGGCGATATTGTTTATTTCGGACCTATGGGCTGTCGGACGGGCTTTTACCTTATTACAAGAAATTTAGATATCGAAAGCTTAAAAAAACTGCTTATTGAATGCGGCAAAAAAGCGCAAAGTTTAGACAGTGTACCCGGAGCTTCAAGAAAGGAATGCGGCAATTATAAGGAGCATAACCTTGCCGCCGCAAAAAAGCATATTAGTAGTTTTTTACGGCATATTTAGTACTGTGTCAGCTTTCCTGCTTTTTCAAGATTTGTAAAGCCGCTTTGTCGCAATGCCTCGTATAAAACAACCGCCACGCTGTTAGACAGATTTAACGATCTGCTTGTGCTTTGCATAGGTATTCTTATGCAGTTTGAATAATTATCCTTTAAAATTTTTTCGTCTATTCCCTTTGTTTCCTTTCCAAAAACTATATAACAGCCGTCAGAGTAACTTACATCTGAATAAACTTTCTGCGCCTTTGTAGACGCAAAAAATAATTTGCTTTTGCCTGCAATGTCTGTAAGCTCTTTAAAGCTGTCATAATATTTTATTTCGGCATACTGCCAATAATCAAGCCCCGCCCTTTTTAAATACTTGTCAGATATTTCAAAGCCCAAAGGCTTTATAAGGTGCAGCTTGCTGCCCGTTGCGGCGCAGGTGCGTACTATATTTCCTGTGTTTTGCGGTATTTCCGGCTCTATTAAAACTATGTTGATTTGCATTTTATTTACCTTTTTTTTAGTTTTAGCACTGTAACGGAGCTAAAAAACTAAATATTTCAATATTCCGCAGTATTCCGTATAATAGTAGCAGCGAAAAATAAACGATTAAAAAAATCTTTATATGCTTTTTTTGGGGCAAGATGGATATATCGGCAAATATTTTTACTGCGCAACCGACATAAAAATATAAATACAGCGGCAGAGAAAGCACAAAAAACTGATTGCAGAAAAACGCTTTTTCTATTTGAAAATTAAGAATATAACGAGCCGCCCTTATAACGCCGCAGCCGCTGCAATATACGCCGAATAAGCTTTTAAATGGGCAACTGTATTTTATAGGGAAAAAATACAATAAAGCGCCTACGGCTATAATAAGTACTGTAATTATTAAAAAATAAAGCTTTTTTTTATTCATTTTCTATAAAAGCCCTGTCGGCAATATATAATATATCTTCAAGGCGGCTTACCTGCGCCGCATCTGCCTTAAACTGCTTTGCCCCTTTTATGCCCTTTAAATACCACATTAAATGCTTGCGCATATTCAGGCAGGCTGTTTTTTCTTCTGTGTATTTTGCTAGTATCTGTGCATGCATTTTTATCGCTTCTTTTTTTGTCAAAGGCTGTTTTTGCCCTGTTATATCAGAAAATATCTGCGGATTGCCCAAGCTGCCCCTTGCAACCATAACGCCCGCTGCCCCCGTTACTTTTAAAAGGTTTTCGGCGTCAAAAGCGAAAAAAATATCACCGTTTGCAATTACCGGTATTTTTACACTTTCTACGACCTTTTTAATTATTTGAAAGTCGCTTTTTCCGCCGTAAAGCTGACTAAGCAGCCTGCCGTGAACGGTAATTAAAGCCGCACCGCTGCCTTCGCACATTTTGGCAAATTCTACGGCGTTTATGCAGTTTGCGCTTGTTCCCTTTCTGAATTTTACCGTTACCGGTTTTTCTGCGGCTTTTACGCAGGCTTTTATTATTTTTTCTGCAAGCTTAATGTTGCCCATTAAAGCCGCACCCTCATTATTTTTTATAATTTTAGAAACGGGACAACCCATATTTATATCTATTATATCAAATTTTTGTAAATACGGGCTTTTGCACATATCCGCCATTAAATCAGGTTCGCTACCAAATATCTGAACGGCGCAGGGGCTTTCAAGTTCTGTGGTTTGCAGCAGTTTTTTTGTTTTGTCATTGTTAAAAAAAAGCCCCTTTGCGCTTATCATTTCCGTATAGCAAAGTGCCGCACCGAACAGGCGGCATACAGCACGGAAGCCTATATCGGAAACACCCGCCAAAGGTGCGGCAAGGACATTGCTTTTTAATAAAACATTGCCTATTTTAAGAGGATTTGTTTTCAAGCTTTTTACTTTCCTTGTAATAATGCTCCATTTCGCCTAGCGTTACTTCTTCCAATTTTTTGCCGCTTAAATTGATTTTTTGCTCTAAATACTCAAAGCGTCGAATAAATTTATCGGTTGTAGAGCCGAGCGCCTGTTCGGCATCAATTCCTATCCGCCTTACTACATTAACCGCCGCAAATAAAAGGTCTCCGCATTCTTCGGTTATATTCTCATTGTCATTATTTTTAAGCGCCTGTTTTAATTCGTCCAATTCTTCAAAAAGTTTTTGATAGATTTGCTCAATATCTTCAAAGTCAAAACCGACCTTTGCCGCCTTTTTTTGCACCTTCTGGCAACGCATAAGCGCAGGCAATGTCCTTGCGACATCTTTTAAGGTTTTTGATACCGTCGTCTGATTTTTTTCTATGCTTTTGTTTTTTTCCCAAGTTATCAGAGCGTCTGACGCTTTTTTTGCGATATCGTCGCCGAATATATGAGAGTGGCGGAATATCAGTTTTTTACAAAGTGCGGTTATTACATCGGATATGTCATATTCTCCGCAGCTTTTTGCTATACTTGCGTGAAATACCGTCTGCAATAAAAGGTCTCCGCTTTCTTCTTCCATTGCGGCATAGTCCTGATTCTCAATAGCTTCATATAGCTCGTAAGCTTCCTCTACGGCGTTGGCTTTTATGCTGTCATGTGTCTGCTGTCTGTCCCACGGGCAGCCGCCTTCGCCTCTTAACATTTCCATAATACAGACTAAGTCCGCAAAGTCAAAACGCTTTTGCTCTAATAGCTTCTGAGGCGGCAGTATTATGCTTGTGTTTTCGTTATAGCTGCTTAGCCTGTCTGCCATATATAATGGCATTTTAATTATTTTACCATTTTCTGTGCAATAGACTGTTGTATCTTCTTTGTAATGCTTTAATAGTTTAAGCTTTATGCCGCCGGCGGTAAGATTGTCGCTTATCTCGTAAATTATAAGCGGAAAGCTTTTAGAAAAAGCAAGGCGGCTTTCGTTTATAAAATCAAATGCCGAAAATATTGTATAGCTTGTACTTGGGAACTGACACAGAAGCTGCGCCGCTTTTATCTGGGCAGGCAGAATTGTTAAATCCTTAAATTTACTTTTAAGCAGAATTACAGAGCTGTCTTCATAGCCGCTGCCGCTTAATATATAGGCAATGTCTTTATATTCTTTATAACTATTTAGTATCTGCTTTACTATGTTTTTGTTTAAAGTATCAAAATTGCGGGATTTTTTAAATATATCGTCAAGCGTGATGTGCTGCGGCGCAAGCTTATTAATATTTAAATAACCTTCCATAAGAGAGGTCTTTACAATAACCAAATTGCAGCTTTTTATTATTTCTGTCTGACTCGGTGTAAACTCGCCGTAAGGCGTGCAACCTATAACATATATCATAATGCTTTTATTATATTATATTAAAGGATATTTTTCAAACAAAAAGGGCTTACAACCTTTATGCTTTAGCCGCTGTTTTCCTTTTGAATATTTTTATGCCGCTAATCTCGTCAGACGTAAATACTCCCGTTTTAAGTGTCAAAACCGCCATAAACGGCAAACTTGCCGCAACCGACAATACAAGCGATACGTTTTTGGAACATATTGACGAAAGCGCCGCAAAAACGCCTGCCGCAAAAATTACGGTAATCGCCGCACATATTAAAGGTTTTATATATACCGACGGCGCTATTGGGGCATTTAAATATTTAGTAAGATAAAGCATATTGAGCATTGCCGCCGTAAAATAACACATTACCCCGCTTATTGCCGAACCGCCAATATTAAGCGCAGGATTGTTAAGCATAACGGTGCTGAGCGCTATTTTTAATACCACCGCAATAAACAGATTTGCCGAGGCTATAAATGCCTTTTTTAATGATATCAGTATAGAAACCGCAGTTTGCATAACCGATAAAAAAAGTACCGAAAGCGCACTTATTTTTACAAGCTGCGCCGCAATCTCCGCTTGATTTTCGCCAAGCCTAAAATACAGCAGGTTTATTATTTCCCTTGAAAAAATAAACAGCCCTGCCGCCGCAGGCAGCGCAATTATAAGCGAGAGTTTTAAGGCAAATTCTGCCTTGCGCTTTATCTCTGTGGCATCACCCTTTTGCATTGCCGCCGATACCGCAGGTATAGACGAGACCGCAACCGCCGACGTTATAACAGAAGGA
>JAQVSX010000001.1 GCA_028700355.1 Clostridia bacterium | reverse complement strand
ACACACTCTTCGCAAATATGAAGTCCATCAGGACCTTCAACAATCTTTCCCGCCTCATTAATAATATTTTTGCAAAAAGAACATTCCCAAGATTCTTTCATACTTTTACTCATTACGGCATCTCCTCTCTTGTTTATGTTATTATTTCCTATATTTACATAAATTAAATAAAATACTATTACCATTTAATTTTAACATAAAAAGCAGTTTTTTTCTACAAAATAATAAATATTTATAGGTAATTGCAAAACTAATAGACCATATCTACTATCCAATCATCGCTACTTTATCTACACATAAAGGTATCTTTCTGAAAACAAGGAACCCCTGAAAACTTTTTTAAATGCCGCCTAATTTTACCTATTCAACTCCTTTTTGCAGGAAAAACTGAAAACTTTTTGAACTTTTGAAGACCTTGTAAAACGCAACATATAAATAAATATGCAAAAACCGCTTAAAAAAGCCCTTAAAATGCAAAAAACCATTGAAAGTCAATTCAGACCATTTCAATGGTTTAGATGGCTATACCGAACAAGATATCGAAGTTTTTAGATAAATTGTTCGGTCGATATCTAACCCGAACAAGATGTCGAAGATTTGTATATGTTAAGGTTTGAACATATTTATATATTACAAAACTGGTTTACAAAATTTATTTTTCCAAATAATATTCTTTTAAATTATTAAGATTAACAAGTTTTTCAAGCAATGTGTTTTCATTATAATAATAGTGATTGCTTGCCTCAAAGCCTATGCAAGCGTTTTGAGATTGAGCTTTATACAGTATCAATGTATTTTGTATTTCTTTCTCTATAATATTGTTTATTTCTTCTCTTATTTTTTTATCATTACTATTACTGTATTCTTCTCTTTTTAATATAAATTCACATAACATATAACTGCTGTTAAAGTGTGCGTAACAGGCGTTAGCTATTGTTTTTAATTCTATAATATTACTGTTATCATCTTTTACCATATCTAATAAATCAATCCCTTCTTTCCATTTATCTGATAGTTTTTTTAGCTGGTCTGCAAGTATTTCTTTACTGTATTCGCCTCTCCAACCTTCTATATCATCATACGGGAATCCCACCATTGTAGACTTTAAATTTGTATTTTCAGCGTACCATAAATTACCGCAACCCATATTTTGAGGACCGTTGTATAAAAAATTTAAATCAAAGGGAAAATTTTCAAAAGCCTCCGAAAACAAATTTACAGCTTTTTTTATTTTTATATATTCATTTCCAAATGTAACCCTGTACCAATTATCTTCATTGAAATTATCACTGCCGTAACCATTGGATATAAAATTAAGACCTCCTCCAGGATACCCTCCCACCGTCCAGCTTAGCATTAGACCGTCAATATTCAAATTTTTAAGGTTGTTTATATGCCTTTTTATTAAATCAAATACAGGAATATAAGGAACTGCGGAACATTCCCAGCTATTGTTTATTTGCACCTTTGCAAATATATTATGTCCTTGTTCCTTTACATATTTAAACAAAATTTTTGACCTATTACTCGGTCCGACATTAGATATGGAATAATCAATTATTGTATTTTGTATTCCGCCTTTATTTATTTTCATACAGTTTTCGCTAATAAGCATTATGTCTATATTTTTATCAAGTAAAGATATGCCCTTTTTTGTCTTTTCAATATCCCACCTCATAAACTCGTCCCAGCCCCAAAGATTTGCTATAACCTTTGCTTTGCTGCCGCTGTCTTTAACTGCATTATAAAAGATGTTGTTTATTTCTGCGGCAACCTCTTCAGCTTCCCTTTCTTTACATACAGGGCAATTGCATTTGCCGTCATATGATTTTGAATAGCAATGCGTTAGATTTTCCGACATTGTTATTGTTATCATGCCGCCTAAATCTGGACAGGCTGAAAATAAATCTTTAATAGAGTTATAAAGATAATCCCCAACAACCTTTTTTGATGTACAAAGTGAATACAGTTCATCAAATTGCTCTCCTTTTATATCCTCTTTCCCTATAAAAAAAGCTTCGTTCATTGCCCTCGGCTCGTTAAAATACAAATATACCTTAATGCCGTATTTTTTACACCTTTTAATGAGTGCATTAAGATTTTCCCTTCTTTTTTCATATCCGTGGCTTAAGCTGTTATCAAACGGATATTCGGATAATTGGTACAATAACCCTTGAAGCCATATGCCGTTTATATTTAAATTAGCATATCTTTGAAGAAGGTAGTCGGGATAAGATTCGTTGTCCCCGCTTGCGAGACTGTCCCCATATAACGCAAAATAGCTGTATATTATACGGCCTTTTATTGATTCATTATTAAAGTTATTATTATATGAATTAATATTTTTATCAAAAAAATCAAAGGGCTGTTTTTGATATGGTATATAATACGATTCAACAATATTTTTTATTTTTTTAGTTTGTTTTTTTTGCTCATTATTTAACGGTGAATATTTAGGCTCAATAACATATGGCTTAAAATTCCCCAGCTTTACATCTAAAAAATCATCTTCCTTTAATATAAAAGCAAGATGCTGTTTGCTTATACACAAAAGCTGTGTAATCTGTATGTAAGACAATAGATGCCAGTTGTTTCTGATTATTGAAATATAACCTTTGCTAAGCCAGTTTTTATTATATTTTACATTTGAAAGCCCTAAATTTACCGCCTCTGTATTTATTGTATTTTCATCGGTATTTAATATTTGAGCTATATTTTTTACGGGTACAATTCCGTAATTGCGGAATATTACCGCCTGCCAATTTTTAGGAAAATTTAACGGTAAATTTTTTATTTTTTTAACTTCGGGTAAATTCATTGCTCTTTCCACATTTGCACAATATCTTTTGCCGTATTAAACTCTGCGCCTATAGCTTTTAATCCTTTAATCAGTTTTTTAAGCTCCGTTATTGCTTTATCGCCTGTATTTTTTATTATAAATTCATCGGGTATTACAGTTGCTTCTCCGAAATAGTAACTTTTTTTGCATGGTATAAACTCCCACGGGTGAATATATAGACATACAACGGCAGGCAAATCTTTTTGTTTTAAAAAGTTTACAAAGCCTTCTATTTTTTTAAGCACAAATTCAGCGCCCTCTGTTCTGAACTGCGGCCATTGATCTCGGTCACGCTCTAAGGGACTGTCGTTGCTTTTCATAACCATATCGGCAAAATTGGGTATTTCTAAAACTGCACTGTCTCCTGTTTTTGTCCAGTCCTCTCTTGAAGGATAATATGGCGCAAATTGTTCTCTATAAAAATACATTGGATATGAGGCGTCGCTTGTGTAGCCTAGCTTTTCCAACGCGTTTATTACAGCGGTACTGCCCCAAAGACGGGGACATCTGAATGATATCGGTCTTATACCGCTTGCCTCTTGTACCCACTCGGTTGCAAGTTTTAATCTTGATTCAACCTCAAAAGGCAATAGGGGTTTTACCCCCGGTATGGGAAAAAGTTCGTCCCCTACCGTTTCATGATATAATGAATGACAGCCTACTTCGTTACCACTCTTTGCCGTCATTTTTGCAATTTCAGCATTTTTCTTCGCAGATTCTCCCGTAAAGTAAAAAGTTGCTTTTATTTTTGTCTCCTTAAAAATATCAAGCAGTATAGGAACACCTTTTTTTACGCCTTCATAAAAGGGAGTAAAGCTGCCCACATCCGTTTCTACATCTACGCCTATTAATACTGTTATATCCTTATTCATTTTTCAACCTTATTTATATTACATATAGACATTATAAATTTAAAAACTATAGCCGCTTTGACTGTAATATGCCATATTAGGCTGTCTTACATCAAGCCTGCCGAAACAAGCACAAACGGAAGTATTACTTTTTAACCATAATGCATATTGACCTAAAGGTATTTTATATCCTTTTTCGCCTATCGGCTTATCTAATCTTATACATGTTGTTCTTTGTGCTTTTAAATCTATTGTTATATCATTATAAGGCTCTTTGTCTTCAAAAACAACAGTTAATACAATTTTAGCATCCTTATTTGATATATTTGTTATCATTAGCGCTTCATGCCCTGCAAAATCGGGGTTATCCCCTGCAGGAGGCAAATCCCCGTCACAAAATACCCAATTCTTTTTACCATATTTCATATTTTTTACCCTCTTTATTTTATATAATTAAATAATTCGTTTTCCATTTCATAACTTAAAGGCTGTGCTCCGTTTTCGGTTATTACATAACAAGTTTCCACTCTTAACCCGTTTAACTGAGGATGCCCGAAAAAGCTTACATCAACATTTACTATCATATTCTTTTGCAGTATATCTTCGCTATTAGGCCCGAAAAACGGCGCTTCCGCTTCCATAAGCCCCATAGTATGCGCAAAAGGACAAACCATATATTTCAAATATCCGCCTTTTTCATACAGCTTTCTGCCCGCTTTATCTATATCTTTTCCGCTTTTGCCTATTTTCAGGTTTTCTTTAACCTCTTTCATTACCTCTATCATATCTATAAGGCACTTTTTCTGTATTTCTGAATATTTACCGCTTACAGGAACGGTATGTCCGAATGTTCCCGCATATCCGTTTATTCTGGGTGCTATACCGAGCATTACCATTTCTCCGTTTTGCATAATTTTATCGGTTGCAGTCGGCACCACAGCATTTGAGCGTATTCCGCTGCCTACTATTGTCTGGTATGCAAAACCGTTTGCGCCGTTTGCACGGCATACAGCTTCGCCTGCGGCGGCAACCTCGTATTCCCTGTTACCTGCCTTAACCTTTTCCGCCATTGCCTTATATGCCTTGTATGCAAGCTGGGTAGCCTTTTTTGCCTGCTCAACTTCCCAATCGCTTTTTATGTATCTTAATTTTAAATATTCTTCGGTAATGTCAACAAGTTCTATTCCTTTAAATCCCTCTTCAAGCTGTTTATATAAAGCATAGGGCATTTCGTTCATACCTACTAGACCTATTTTGTTAACAGTAATCTTCTTATTTAGCTCTTGAAACAGTTCTTTAAAGCCGATAATTTTTGCGTTGGGATATTCCTCATCGGGCACCATAAATACAGTAAAGTTTCTGGTATCCTTAATTGCAGATGACTGTTTTGCAAAAGGCTCACTCTCAGGCCCTCCCAAAAGCATTGTGTCGCCGTTTTTGGTTATAAGAACTGAACCCTTTTCAAACTGAGGACACCATCCTGTAATATACCAGCCGTTTGCTATATTTAGTTCGTCATAGTAAATTAATGCTATATCAATATTTTTTGTGTTGAGCAATTCCTTTACCTTTGAAATCCTTCTTTTTGTTTCCTGTTCATTATAATATGACATATTTGTTCTCCTTAAGTTTTAATTTAAATTCTATATTTTTTATATACAATACATAGCAATATATTTTTTTATTCATTCCTTTATGCAGTTTTACTCTACAAAATCATACTCCACTATAAGCGGAAAATCCGCCGTCAACGGGTATTATAGTTCCCGTTACAAAACCACTTGCATTATCGCTTGCAAGCCATAAAAGAGTGCCTGTTAAATCTTCTATATTACCAAAACGGTTTAAAGGCGTATGGTTTAATATTTTATTTGAACGCTCTGTAAGATTGCCGTTTTTATCAAAAAGCAGTTCTTTGTTCTGATTTGTTACAAAAAAACCCGGAGCTATTGCGTTTACCCTTATGTTACATGGTGCAAAATGAACGGCAAGCCACTTTGTTAAGTTTGAAACACCTGCCTTTGCAGCACTGTACGCGGGTATTTTGGTAAGCGGTTTATATGCGTTCATAGAAGAAATATTTATTATATTTCCGCCTGTCTTTACCATATCTTCAGCAAATACCTGTGTTACCAAAAAGGCTGTCATAATATTTAAATCAAACACAAGTTTTATTCCGCCTTCGTCAAGCTTAAAAAAATCCTTTATGTTTTCCGTTTCAGGATACATATATTCGTTATCTGTCGTTGCTTTAGGGCTGTTTCCGCCTGCGCCGTTTATTAAAAAATTAACCTTGCCTAATTTTTGCTCAATCTCTTTTTTTGCGTTTACTATACTGTTTTTATCAAGGCAGTTACAGATAACCGGAAATGCATTGTTGCCTATATTTTCAGCCTGCTCTTTTACTGCCTTTTCGTTTACATCCAAAAGGGCTACCTTTGCTCCGCATTCGGCCAAAGCTTTTCCGAATTCACTCATTAAAACTCCGCCGCCACCCGTAATTGCTATTATTTTATCACTTAAATCTACAACAAATGGTAATTTCATTTTAATTTCTTCTTTTCCGCTGCTTCAAATAATCCGTTAAGATACACCGCCCCCAATGCCCTGTCAAATAAACCGTATCCCGGTTTGCCTTTTTCGCCCCATATGTTCCTGCCGTGGTCGGGGCGCACATATCCGTCAAAACCATTATCTACAAGCGCCTTTACTATTCCGTACATATCAAGGCTTCCGCAATTAGTGGGATGCGCGGTCTCGGAAAAGCTGCTTTCTCCAATATACCTTATATTCCTTAAATGGGCAAAATGCACCCTGCCCTGCCTCGAATATTTTTCCGCCATATGGCTTAAATCGTTAAACATGCCTGCTCCCAATGAGCCCGTGCAGAACGTAAGGCCGTTGCGCTTTGACGGCACGGCCGAAAACAGCCAGTCTAGATCTTTTTCTGTCGATACTATCCTCGGCAAACCGAAAATGTCCCAAGGCGGGTCATCGGGGTGTACCGCCATATTTATACCGCATTCCTCGCATACGGGTATAATCTTTTTAAGGAAATATACAAGGTTTTCAAAAAGCTTTTCCCTCGAAATATTCTTGTACATTTCCATAAGCCCCTTTAACTGCTCTTTCGTATAGCTTTCATCCCAGCCGGGGAGCGAAAGGCTTCCGGGGTTAAGCTTTAATATATTCCGATGGTCATACGATAAACTGGTGCTGCCATCGGCATTTTTGGTCTTTAAATTTGTCCTTACCCAATCGAATACGGGCATAAAGTTGTAGCATATGCATTTCACGCCGTACTGCGAAAGCAGACGGATATTTTTACAGTAGTTTTCTATGTAATAATACCGTTTGCAGCCCCCTGCCTTAATATCCTCGTGCACAGGGACGCTTTCTATTACTTCCATCTCGAGCCCCGCAGACGTGCAAAGGCTTTTAAGGCGCCTTACCGAGTTTTCGCTCCATGCCTCGCCGGCGAGTGTATCGTAAACCGCGGTTACCACACCGCTCATATCCGGTATCTGTTTTATGTACTGTAAGGGTATACTATCCTTTTCCCCGTACCAGCGGAACGTCATTTTCATATTATATTGACTCCCTGTTTTTTATTTAAACCTTGACTTTTTGTCCTTCTGACTTGTATATTGCGAATAACATTTTAAGCGCTTTTGTCCCTTCTTCTATATCTATAGGGAATTTCTTGCCGTCATTTATGCAATTGTAAAATTCATTTATCAGGTTATAATGCCCGATACCCCAATAATCTTTTCCTTCTGTTTTTCCTGATTGTATACGGCAATAATTTATCCCGTCTATTTCACAGTTTTCTCCTGCTATTTCAATCAGATGTTCGCCCACGTCTATTTTTATATTTATAGGATAATTTCTGCTGCCGGCAGTTGTAGCGTACAGCAGGGCGCTGCCGTTTTCGGTTTCCCAATAACACTCGGCGGTATCCTCTACGTCAATAACACCTATTAAATGCCTGTTGGAAACCGTTGCGGTAATATATTCGGGCGTTCCTGAAAGCCATTGCATAAGGTCAAGGGTATGTATAGCCTGATTTATAAGAACGCCGCCCCCTTCCTTCTGTTTACTGCCGCGCCATTCCGACAGGGTATAATATTCCTTATCCCTGCTCCATAACACAGTACCGGTAATACCTTGTACTTTTTTATCCTTAAGAAATTTTTTTGCCGTCTGTATACCTTCCAAATACCTGTTTTGAAAACAAACACCAAGCTGGGCGCCCGATTCTTTCTGCGCCGCTCTCAGCATTTCAATTTCTTTTTCGTTTATGCAGGCGGGTTTTTCCAAAAGAACGTTAATATTCTTTTTAAGGGCATACCCGGCCATTTCGGCGTGAAGGTAATGCGGCGTGCATATATGCACAGCGTCAATTTTCTGCATACCCAGCATTTCCTTAAAATCGGTGTATTCGGAACACCTTAACAAATATCTTTCTTTAAGGTTTCCAGTTTTGCCCAGTATTACATCGCAAAGGGCCGCAATCTCAATACCGCATTTTTTAAGCGCATCGGCGTGTCTTTGGGATATGGCTCCGCAGCCTATTATTGCCGCCTTCATTTGCTTCCCCCGTATGTACCTGATACGTCAAGGGTTACAGAACCCTTATTTTTAGGTTTGGATATTGCTATACGTTTTTTAAGTTCTTCGTAATATAAGTTATCGTCAAAGGGTAATTCTACAGTTTTATCAAGCCATGTTGAAAGTAGCATCGCATTCATTATCCGCACGCTGTTTATACCTTCCCTGCCGTCCACAAATAACGGCTCCAATCCTAATACCGCATTTGCAAAATTATTTATTATGCCTGCATGCTGGGGATTTTTACCATCTGTCTCCAAGCTGGGTTTTGTGACTTCAGGCTCGCCGAAACCGCCCGTATAGGTCCTGTTAAATTCTCTCTCGTCAGTGCTGAGCTTATAATATTCAAGTTTATCGTTTTCGCATACCATCTTGCCTGAAGTGCCCAGTATCTCAAACCTATTCGTTCCCGGGCAGTCCGCAGTTGAAGTGATAAATGCCCCCGTAGCGCCGTTTTCATATTCGAGGTATGCCGTTACATCATCCTCAACTTCTATATTGTGCCATTTGCCGAAATGGCAGAATGCCCTTATTTTTGAAGGCATCATCCCCGTTACCCATTGGAGCAGGTCTAACTGGTGCGGGCATTGGTTTACAAGCACGCCCCCGCCCTCGCCTGACCACGTCGCGCGCCAATCGCTCGAATCATAATAACTTTGGCTGCGGTACCAGTTGGTTATAAGCCAATTTATCCGCTTTACCTCCCCTATTCCGCCGCCCAGTACGGTTTCGCGCATTTTTCTGTATAAGCAGTTGGTACGCTGGTTAAACATAACCGTAAATAAACCTTTTGAATTTGACACAGCTTCGTTCATCTCAAGTACTTGCTTTGTATATACCCCAGCCGGCTTTTCGCATATTACGTTAAGCCCCTCTTTCAGCGCTTCCATGCATATTTCCGGATGGCTGTAATGCGGTGTGGCGACAATCACAGCGTCAACGCATCCGCTTATTATGAGAGCTTTGGCAGTATCAAAAAACAATATGTTTTCGCCAAACTTTACACGTGCCTTATCAACCTTTGATTTATCTATATCAGCTATCGCGGCAAGAGTTCCGTTTTCAATAAGACCTGAATACAGTCTGGATGCATGTGAACTTCCCATACTGCCATAGCCAATAATGCCGAATTTTATTTTTTCCATATGCCGCCGCCTATCTCCATAAAACCAAGCTTAATTAAAATATTTTTCAGCGAAATTACCGCCGCATCAAAAGCTTCTCCGTTTGATTTATATATGAAATTTCCTTTTAATTCATGATTGTCAATTGCATTGTACCCTACGAATACTTTTAAATGAGGTTCTATGCTAAGCACGGTATCTTGTTCAATCCGTGAAAGCAATTCCTGAATTTTTCCATCACCCGCTCCGGGCAATACCACTATTCCTGTGCGGTATAACGCATCCTTTATATGCAGATAACCGGCATATGGCAATACTTCTTTTATTGCAGTATCGGTATCTTCGCCTATCTGAATATAGTTTGCCGGGTCATATATACTTTGCAACCCTTTAACATTTTCCAATAAATCCTTAACGCGTTTTGCATTATCCCCATATATTTCTTTCTCGTTCTCATGATAAAGTAAAACATTGTCCTGCCCGGATATATCAACCATTTCCTGTAAACGCGCAAAAACTTCATTTCTGTACTTATCATAATCTTTGGTAAAAAAGCTGAATACCCTTATTTTATTGCAATGAAAAATTTTGCAAAGCTCTAAAATATGCCTAAGCCTTTCCTTTTCCTCATTAAAATCATCGGTTATCTTAACCTTTCCCAAAGGTGAGCCTATTGACCAGACTTCTAAACCTTCTTCTTTCAGTTTGTCAGCTATTTGCGCAGCGCGTCCCAATTTGATATCCTTTATATTAATACCGTCAACACTGCGTATTTCAATTAAATAGATTTTGTTTCTTTTAAGCGCGGATATTTGTTCAGACAGTAATTTCCCTGCCTCGTCCGCAAAAGCACATAATCTTATTTCCATGTTACCTCCGATTTATGCATTATTAAAAAGCTAACGCCGTGTATTTTTACTTTTTCACCCTTAAATTCGCAATTATGTGACATCACAACATTATAGCCTTCGTCTATTACATAATCCAATTCATTATTTGACGGATTAATTAATATTAGCGCGCTGTCGCAAACGCTTTTTCTTTCAAAAACAAGCGGATATCCGCCGTTTTCACATTTAATTATTTTAATTTCAGCATCAACCGCAAAGCAGGGATACCGCTTTCTCAATGAGATAAGATTTTTTACGGTATTAAGCAAGGAATTCTCGTCTGCAACCTGCGATTCCACAGATTGGCGAATATCGTTATTTACAGGTAAATAAATGACATCGTTATCTGAGAAACCCCGGTTTTTTCCGTTTGTCCATTGCATGGGAGTTCTTGCACCTGTACGTATAAAACCTCCGTCTTTATTTGCCGAGAAATTATGCGTCATGCCTATTTCGTCTCCGTAATAAATAAACGGTATATGCTTATACGTCAGCAAAAATGAGAAAATCACCTTCATCTGGCCTTCTGTCTTGTTTGCCGCAAGTCTTATCTGATCGTGGCTGCCTGACGGGGCAGAAAAATATCCTTTACCGTTCAAATGTTCATTCAGCATTAATGTATATTCTATAAATTCATTTACATTTCCTCTGCCGCCTTCGGAAAAATAATTATAGCCCCTTTCAAAACTTGGAAGCAGATTACTTCCTTTTTCGTTTCTGAAGAGCGAATTATAGCACGGAATATCGTGCGCCAAAAAATCTATATCAAATCCGCACTTTTCCACGGCGTTTATCGGATTCACCCATTCGGATACAAATATGATATCAGGGAATTCCTTTCTCATTTTTGATAACATTTTGCGCCAAAGCCAGATTAAGCCTTCTATGTTTTTTTCGTCTGCAGAATCATAAATACAGTCCTTAACAAGAGAATTGGCCATATCCACCCTGAAGCCGTCCACTCCGCGCACCATCCAATATCGGATAATGTCGTATATTTCTTTTCGGAGGGGCGAAAGACGTTCGTCTGTATAGCGCATTTTCCAACCGTCGCCTATATCGTAGTTATTATTATCATTAGCCTTCGCTTTACCCGCATTGTTAAAACCGTAATTTAACGCCGGCTGACATGCGTAATAATTAACGTAATAACCGCCGTTGCGTTCATACAAACCGTGTATCGTTTTATCTTTGTATTTGTTGAAAATGCTATCCGTCCAGATATAATAATCTGAATACCTGTTCTTTTCATCTTTCGCAGATTCGATAAACCAGGGATGTTTATCTGAGGTATGCCCGATTACGAGGTCAATAATTATTTTCAGTTTTAAACGCTTGGCTTCGGAAACAAAATAATCGAAATCCTCAAGCGTGCCAAAACGCTCGTCCACCGAACAGTAATCCTCGATATCGTAGCCGCCATCCATAAACGGTGACTTGTAAAAGGGGTTTAACCATATTGCATTCACCCCCAGATCCTTCACATATTTCAATTTTTCAGTTATTCCCTTAAAATCGCCTATTCCGTCTTTGTTACCGTCATAAAACGAGGTGGGATATATCTGATATAATACTGCTTTATTTATCCAATTTTTCATTCTGATTCTTTCCATATTTGTAAATATTTACTTTAATTAATTTTAATGTTTATTATTAAGGTTTTTAAGCTTTACATGTTTTGTTCTACACCTTTTGAGTAGACTTTCTTTATATTTATGTTATCATCAAAAACAACAATATCGGCATCGTATCCGATTTTTATTGCTCCTATCTTATTATCAATATTTAACATTCTTGCAGGATTTTTTGTCATCATATTTACTGCCTGAAATAAATTTATGCCTGTATCTGAATTTATCATTGTTCTTATAAGCCTGTCGGCAGTAGCTATGCTTCCTCCAAATGAGCTTTTATCTTTTAATTTAGCTACACCGTCTTCAATAATTACTTCAACTCCCGTACCCTCTTTTCCTAAAAACGATTTTTTAACATTCTGGCAGGCAGCCCTCATAGCATCTGTAATAAGAGCTATCCTATTAATATTCTTGAATTTACAGACTAATTTTAAAAGGCTTTCGGGCAAATGACATCCGTCAGCTATAATTTCAACATCCATATCGTCTATTAAATATGCGCTTTCGATTATGCCGGCTACTCTGAAACCGTTGACTCTTTTTATTGTTGAAGTAGCAGAATAAAGATGCGTAATAAGCGAAAAACCTTCTTTAAACGCCTGCACTACCTGATTATAATCAGCATCCGAATGCGCAATTGAAAGAAGTATGCCGCGCTCTTTTATATAACAGGAAAATTTTTCCATACCTTCCAGTTCAGGCGCCACACTCCAGCGTATTATGTCTTTCCCTCCGGTTTCTGCAATTTTTTCATATTCTTCAGGTTCAGGAATTCTTACATGTTTTTCCGGCTGGGCGCCGATTTGGTTTTTAGATATATAAGGGCCTTCCAGATGGATTCCTAAAAGCTTATTATTTAAATGGGAAAGTTTTTTCGCCTGTTTATATGTATTAATTGCGGTCATTATTTCCTCGTGACTGCTGCCAAGCACAGTAGGCGCAAAACTTGTAGTACCGTGTTTTATATGCGAGCTAACAATGTTTTCATATGCCTTGACTGTACCGTCCATGAAATCGCTTCCGCCCCCGCCGTGCAGATGCATATCAATAAAACCGGCTGAAAGATAATTGCCCGAGCAGTCAACAATATTACTGCAGGTATAATCTGTTTCAAGGCTTTTTATCTTTCCTTTTTCAATTGTGATACCGCCTTCGGCAAATCTATCATCGTATATTACCTTGGCATTTTTAAATGTTATTTTATCCATTTTAAACGGTTTCTTCCATTATTAAATCAATCAACCCATCAAGATTTTGCAGGCATTCCTCAGTAGATTCATAACCAAGATAGGAGAATTCTTTTCCGCCGGGATTCTTAAGCATTTTTTCACTTATGGCAATTTCTTTTTTGTAATGTGTTTCCATGGACACAAAGCCGTCATAATTGTCATTTAAAAGCGCCTTTAACTGACCTTTATAATCAACTTCCCCTTTTCCGAAAGCAACACCAACGGTTTTGCCCTCTTTTTTTACAGCGTCTTTTATATGTATGTGCCTTATAAAAGGTTTAATCAGATTATAGCCGTCGGGATAAGGTATCTCTTTAAAAGGTTCGTATATATCGTTGCCCGGATCCCAAATGGCCTGAATAAAGGGAGAATTCAGCCTTTTCAACAGCCTAGCAGAAGACCTGCCGTTGGTTATGTTTACGGCAGGGTCAAATTCTAAAAGCATTATAAGCCCGTTATCCCTCAATTTATCTTCACAGCCTTTAAGTATCTCTGTAAACATGTCATCGCTGTAATTATTGTCTTTCCAAAAACTGAAGCACCTGATATATTTGCACCCCAATTTTTTTGCGACATTAATGCTTTTTTCTATTTTTATTGTTTCATCCTCTTTGACATTGCATTTGAAAATAGAAGAACTGAGTCCTACGGCCTTTAATCCGTTTTGTTCAAGTATATTATTTATTCGGCTTATCTGTTCTTCGGATAATGCCTCGGGCGCAGTGTCCCAAACTGAGCGGATTTCAACACCTTCAAGATTGTATTTTTTTGCAAGCTTTACGGCCGTTTCAAAATCCTGTGAAATTTCATCGGTAATTACCGATTTCCTGAACAAAATATGTTTGGCACTGTAAATATCGCAAAACATTTCAGTATTTTTATGAGCCCTCAATATTGAAGCAGGGCAGTTTTCCCCTATTTTGCCCCGAACGGTGTTAAAAACCGCATTTGCTTTTGAAGCAGCGGGCACCGTGCAAATAATATATGGTGCATTTGTTATTGCGGGTATTGTAAGCGTAATTGCCTGTTTCGGAACGGAATCCAAATTTTTGAAACATCCGTCATTAACCTGCTGGTTTCTGCAGATATCATCAAGATTAACAATCTTTACAGTTTTTCTGTCGTTAAAATCCGCTTCGTGAGGGTCGTTAAAAGCTATATGCCCGTTTTCTCCTATGCCAATGCAAGCCAAATCTATTGGATATTGCTTAATAAGGCTTTCATACCTTTTACACTGTTCTTCCGCGCTGCCTTTGCTTTTGATATAAAATATTTCTTTAAAACAAACCTTTGAAAAAACGGCGTTATTCAAAAAATTACCAAAGCTCTGGGGCGCGTCTGCGCATAAACCGATATATTCATCCATATGGAAAGCCCTTATCCTTTCCCATTGTATACCGCTTTCATTAATTAAAGAGCTTAGAAATTCATTTTGGGAAGGCGCCGCAGCAAACAGCATATTTATATTCTCTTTTTCATTTAATAATTTTTTAATAATCTTTGCACAATGCCTTGCAGCCTCTGACCCCATTTCTTTCCGTGAAGAATAAACGCCGACATTAAGATTGTCCGAATTTATTTTTTTAATTAAGCTCATATAATACCGTATAATGATGTTGTTATGAATTTAACCGTTACGGTTAGCAGCATCAACTTTTACAACAATAAAACAAAAAAATTAATTTGTTTTTTCAGAACGCCTTATCCTTTCCTCAAGCATGGACAGATATAAATCATCGTCAAAAGGTATTTTAACCGTCTTATCAAGCCATGATGAAAGGAGCATGGCATTTAACAATTGAACGCTTTTATAACCTTCCCTGCCGTCTATAAACAAGGGCTCTGCACCTTTTACTGCATTTGCAAAATTATTTATTATGGCAGCGTGCAGAGGGTTTTTGCCGTCATGCTCAACGGGTATAATGTCATATGCCGGTTCGCCCATAAAGCCTTTAAATTCTTTATTAAATTCCCTTTCATCCTGTTTCAATTTGTAATAGGTTATTTGCCCTTTTTCGCATACAACCTTGCCCTTTGTTCCCAAAATTTCCAGCCTGTTTGTGCCGGGGCTGTCCGCCGTTGATGTTACAAAAACTCCGCTTGCGCCGTTTTCGTATTCAAAATAGGCGGTAACGTCGTCTTCAACCTCTATATCATGCCATTTTCCGAAACGGCAAAACGCCCTGACTTTTTTGGGCACCATTCCTGTTATCCATATTAAAAGGTCAATCTGATGGGGACACTGATTTAACAGCACCCCTCCCCCTTCGCCCTTCCATGTCGCACGCCATGTACTTGAATTATAGTAGCTTTGGGGGCGGTACCAATCGGTAATAAGCCAATTTACCCTTTTTATTTCTCCCACGCCCCCGCCGCTTACAATTTCGCTAACTTTTTTATAAAGGCTGTTTGCCCTGAGGCAAAACATTACCGTAAACAGCCCTTTGGCTTTTGCCGCAGCGTTGTTCATTTCTTCTACCTGCTTTGTGTAAACGCCGGCAGGCTTTTCGCATATAACATTAAGACCCCTGTTTAAAGCGTTTATGCTTATCCCGCAATGGGAATAATGTGGAGTTGCGACTATTACGGCATCTGTTAAGCCGCTCGAAATAAGCTCGTCTGCGCTGTTAAAATAGGTAATATTACCGCCCAATTTTTGTTTAGCGCTTTCTATTTTTTTAATATCATTGTCGGCCACGGCGGTAAGCATTCCGTTTGTTATTTTGTTTTCTATAAAGCTGTTGGCATGGTTGCTTCCCATATTGCCAAAACCAATTATTCCAAATTTTACTTTTTCCATCATTCTCCTGATATCCTTTATTGCCTATATTAATTCCACCGTGGTTGACACCTTAACCCGCAATTCTTATTTTTTCGCATATAACCCGGACAACCATTGTTCAGCCAATTTCATTTCGTTCTCAGGCGCTTCCAGCATCAGCCATTTCGGCGTGTTCTGCCGCAGTCTCGGCAATAGGTATTCCTCGTAAAATGCTATCGGACGCTTTGCCCATCGATCTGAACGGCTTATCGCATTAGTATCTATGAACATTGCTGCTTTTTGCATTGCGCGGACAAAAGCGCAGTCCTCTCCCGCTTTTTCCGGCAATACATACTCGCCGGGACCGGCATGAAGCTGTACGGACCTCACGTTTTCAATCTCCAGCACCCTGTCCATATTGTTCATATATGCGCCGCAGGAATGGATATGAACGCCGCCGTAATGCCTGCCAAGCTCGCTATTATACGGCAATGCGAATTCGCGGTACATGTCGCCGGACAACATAATGAGAGGCGTATCGTCCGCTATACAGATCCCGATGTTTTTTGATATGCTGGGAAAATTCCTCCCGGGATAGCCGGGATGTTCCATCTGTCTCATGTGGTCGTCATGCAAATCGATTGTTACGTCTGTAATCATACGCAACAGGTGATGTACCGCCGCAGGGTCGTCATAGCAAGCTATCAAAAGCTCTTCCGTTCCCAAAACCTGCGCGGCAACAGAGAACGGAGATTGAATATCTAAACTCCAATAAGGCAAATCAACACCGATTTTCCGCTGAGCATAATCCACCCATTCACGCTGACGCTTATAGTAAGCAAGCTGACTGATTTTTTTTGGGACGATAGAATATACATCCTCTGTTTTTACAACCCTGTGTACCCAGGGCATTTTTTCCTCAGGGATTTCTATTTCGCAGCCAAATGCTTCTGCAACCATACCTATCGAGCAAAATGTATTGACAAACATGGGATTATCGCCGCCTGATTTATACATTTCGTCAATAATCAGCCGGCTGCCGTTTTCCATTTTCTCAAAGTCCGTCAGGGTTTCTTTATAGGAATACGGCTGATTAAAATAAAATGCAACCGCTGCCGATGCATTCGTTTTCCGCTCATAAACCGCGGAAAGAGTTTCTTCTCTTCGTTGTTGCTCGTTCTCATTAAACATATTAATATCTCCATAAGAATACATCTTCGGTTTGCCCGCCTCGCCTGCGTGCGCCGCAATCCTATAGCCGTGATGGATATGATGCGACAGCGGCCCTTTGTTATCAAAGAATTTTGAAAACATAGACCGCCATTTATATCTAGCCCAACGTATTTAATCGGATATTTTTTATCTTGTCAAGCATAGGTTTTATTTCTGTTTTTTTACCCGTACGG
>JAQVSX010000086.1 GCA_028700355.1 Clostridia bacterium | reverse complement strand
GGGAAGATGTAAAATAATTGATAATTTTATAAGCCTGCCGATAGGCGTTGTCATGTTATATGAAAAATGCTCAAGGGATAAAAAACTGCTTGACAGCATAACCGATAATATACTTGACGGGCTTAAATTTGGTTTAAGCGGTAAATGTATTTTAATAGGCGGCACTGCGCTGTCGCTTGCGGCAATTGATTTAAATTTAACTAAGTATCAGCCTAAAAGTGTAGACCGTCATATTCTTACGCTTAAAAGGCTTGAAGAAATTACTCAAAACCTTTTTAACAAAAGCATAGAGCAGATAAAAAAAATCAAATGTTTGCAGCCGCAAAGGGCTCAGACGATTAGCTGCGGCGCATATTTTCTTCGCAGGCTGTTACAGCGGATAGGCGCCGACTTTGCCGTAATAAGCGAAAGCGACAATATAGAGGGTTATGCCTTGCTTTTAAGGTAAGTAAAAATATATGAAAAAAATATTATATAACTTTATATTTTTTGTTCTTGTAGCAGGCTCTGTAGTGCTTACGGTAATTAACCTGTACAGCTATATGCAGGGCGCAGATACCGTAAAGGTGGTTTTAGGGCTTTTATGCATTGCAGGCGGCGCAGTAGCCGCACTTGTCATTTGCATAACTGCGCACGAACTGGGGCATATCTTAGCGGGAATTTTTTTGGGCTTTAAGGTAGTAAGTTTTAGGATTTTAAAAAAAGAAAAAGTATTGATTGACAGCGGCGATAAAACAACGCTAAAAAACAATTATTCTTACGGCGGCTGTGAGCTTTTAAACACAAAAGAAAAGGGTATTGCGGGCAGATTTTTGGCGGTAACGGCGGCTGGGCTATTGTTTTCTTTTGTTGTGCTTGGCGCTTATATGTACGCAAATATTTTTTTAAAGGCAATTAATCCCTATGTTTATTTTTCGCTCAGTATGGGAATGACGATAAGCCTTTATATTTTTCTGGCATCTTTTTTGCCTGCCGACATTAAGGGCAGTCATACCGACGGAGGCATTATTTTGGGACTTACCACAAAAAAAGACTATGCCGCCGTACTTATTAATCTAATAAAAATTCAGACTAAGCTTTATCTCGGCACAGCTCCGTCAAAAATTGACAAAAAGCTGTATTTTAATGTGCCACTGCTCTCTGACGACCATATTTCTATGATGCAGCTTTATAATTTAAGGCATCTTTATTACCTTGACAAAAAAGACTTTGAGGCGGCGGCTAAAACCAACCAAAGACTAAAATATTTTTCTGATATAATGACTTATGAAGAGGCGGCAAAGCTGAGTCTAAGCATTGTTTTTGACAATATTTTGCAAAAGGATTATTTGTTGGCTAAGGAAAATTATTTATTGTCCGCAGGCGCATTTGAGGATAAAACGGCTTTAAGAATTAAGGCGTATTATAATTATTATGTTTTAAATGATAAGCAAGGGGCGGTAAATTTTTTGGACAGGGCAAAAAAATTAAAATCGGTTTTATCTGGTATAGATATTACCGAAAACAACTTAATTGATGAACTTTTGTCAAAAATTGAAAATAGCTCAAATTAAAAATATTTACAGCTTTTTAAGCCTTTATTATTTAAAGAAATAATTAATATATGTTATAATCAATATATCGCTGTTATTTTTTTTATTAAATTTTATTTCAGCATCTTATACTACTTGCGATTTAAAAAGTTAAGCTTTAATTTGGGAATAGTTAAAATAGAATGACATTATCGGAGGTTTTATGACCGAGCTTTATACGGGAGAAGAATTATTAAGAGAACGCGCATTGAAAAAAAAGATGCTAATTATATGGCTAATTATATTTGGCATTTATTTGCTGATTAGTGCGGCTATTTTGACAGCATTTTGTCTTTTGCCTTACGGTACGCTGAAAACTCCCTTTATAGTGTCTGATATAGCGATTTCTACAATATTTTGGGGATTAACCCTGTATTTTTACAGCACAAAATATTACAGGTTAAAAAAATATGTTAAAATGCTTGAATATTTAAACATTGGTATTAAAGAAAACCATTTAGGACAGTTTACAAGATATGACGATGTAATAGACGTTAAAGACGGCGTAGAATTTTATAAAATGATTTTAAAGGAATGGAACGAGAGAAAACAGGAGTATTACGACAGAAAGGTCTTAATAGACAACGAAATAATAAAGCCCGCATTTAATAAGGGGGACAGGCTGAAATATGTTACACAGGGCAATATACTTTTAAAATACAAGATTTTCGGAAACGGAGAAAATAACAAATGAAAGCAATAGTATCTGTACTCGGTAAAGATAAAATAGGCATAATAGCGGCTGTAAGCGGCACGCTTTTTAAAATGAATATAAATATTGAAGACATAAGCCAGACAATAATGCAGGATTATTTTACTATGATTATGCTTGTGGATTTAAGCAATTGCGAAAAAAAGCTTACAGAGGTTTCGGAAATTTTAAAGCAAAAAGGCAAGGAGCTTGGCGTTTCTATAAGGATTCAGCATGAAGACATTTTTAACGCCATGCATAAACTGTAAGGCGGATTTATGTTAAACAGAAACGATATTTTAGAGACAATTTCTATGATAGACAGCCAAAACCTCGATGTGCGTACGGTTACTATGGGCATATCGCTTTTTGATTGTATGTCGGGGAGCGGAGCTGATACAGTAAAAAATATTTACGATAAAATTTGCAGAAAGGCAGAAAATATTGTTAAGGTATGCGGCGAAATTGCCACCGAGTACGGCATACCCATAATAAATAAAAGGGTTTCGGTAACGCCGGTAAGCTTAATAGGCGCTGCTGAGAGAAATTATTTTGATATTGCTCTTGCTCTCGATAAGGCGGCTAAGACATGCGGCATAGATTTTGTCGGCGGTTATACCGCTCTTGTTCATAAGGCTATGACCGATTATGAAAAATACTTTTTAACTACTTTGCCCGATGCGCTTGCGGCGACAAAAAAGGTTTGCGCCTCTGTAAATGTTGCGACTACCCGTGCCGGTATAAATATGGATGCCGTAAGGATAATGGGAAAGATTATAAAAAAATGCGCTTTACTTACTGCATCTGAGGGCGGCATTGCCTGCGCAAAGCTTGTCGTATTTGCCACCGCTGTTGAGGATAATCCCTTTATGGCGGGCGCTTTTAACGGTGCCGGTGAAGACGACTGCGTAATAAATGTTGGCGTTAGCGGCCCCGGAGTTGTAAAAAAGGCAATAGAAAAACACCCCGATGCAGATTTGACTGCCGTTTCGGAAATAATTAAAAAGACTGCATATAAAATTACCCGAGCGGGCGAGCTTGTTGCAAGGGAAGCGGCAAAAAGGCTGAACGCAACATTCGGAATTGTTGATTTATCGCTTGCGCCTACCCCTATAATGGGGGATTCGGTTGCCCATATACTTGAAGAAATGGGGCTTGAAAGCGTGGGGGCGCACGGCAGCACAATGGCACTTGCATTGCTTAACGATGCCGTTAAAAAGGGCGGCGTTATGGCATCAAGCCATATAGGCGGACTTAGCGGAGCGTTTATTCCCGTCAGTGAGGATTGCGGAATGATAGATGCCGCTTTAAACGGCAGTTTGAAAATAGAAAAGCTTGAAGCTATGACATCTGTTTGCAGTGTCGGTATAGATATGGTTGCGGTGCCGGGAGACACCGACGAAAATATTATATCGGCAATAATAGCGGACGAAGCGGCAATAGGCATGATAAATAACAAGACGACGGCGGTCAGGATAATTCCTGTGCCTGATAAGAAAGAGGGCGATATAGTCGTATACGGCGGTTTGCTTGGAAAAGCTCCCGTTATGGCGGTTAATAAAAAATCTCCTCGCAAGCTGATTGAGAGAGGGGGCAGAGTTCCTGCGCCCATACATTCTAACAGGAATTAGTTACATAACGCTAGGGAGGTAATAAACTATGAAAAGGGAAGAGATAACGCAAAGCGAAAAATGGAATCTTGAAGATATTTTTACTGACGACGCTAATTGGCAAAATGCATTTGAAGAGCTTAAACAAAATGCCGATATCTGCTTGAAATATAAAGGTAAGCTGACAGAGCCTGACGCTATATTTAATTGCTTACAGGACAGTAAAAAGCTGTATATTATGGCTGAAAAGCTGTTTGCTTATGCAAGGCTTAAACACGATGAAAACACAAAAAACGCCGAATGTAAAAGCTTGAACGATAAGATTGAAAACCTTTATGTAAAGGTAATGGCAAATAACAGCTTTATAGTGCCTTCGCTTAGCAAGCTGAGCAGCGGTTTTTTAAGGAATCTGGCAAATGACAAAAAATTTGCCGAATACGATTATTTTTTGATAAAACTGATTGAGCAAAAAAAACATATACTTTCCGACAAGGAAGAGCATTTGCTTGCACAGGGCGGTGAGATATACGGCAGTTTTTCCGATATATTTTCTA
>JAQVSX010000085.1 GCA_028700355.1 Clostridia bacterium | reverse complement strand
TGCAAGCGCAGTATCCGAAGCGGGCGGTCTGGGTATAATATCGGCAATAAATAACGATATTGACTGGCTTAAAGGGCAAATAAGAAAGACAAAGCAATTGACTGACAAGCCTTTCGGCGTAAATATAATGCTAATGCACCCGTTAGCTAATGAAGTTGCGCAAATCGTTATAGAAGAGGGTGTAAAGGTAGTAACGACAGGAGCGGGAAACCCCGCCAAATATATGAAAGACTGGCTTGACGCAGGTATTGTAGTAATTCCCGTAGTGCCTTCAACGGCAATCGCAAAGATGGTGGAAAGGTGCGGCGCTGCAGCCGTTATAGCCGAAGGCGGAGAGTCAGGCGGGCATGTCGGCGATTTAACGACAATGGCGCTTATACCGCAGGTTTGCGATGCGGTAAATATTCCCGTAATAGCCGCCGGCGGAATAGCGGACGGCAGGGGAGTTGCCGCCGCCTTTATGCTGGGAGCGCAGGGCGTTCAGCTTGGGACACGCTTTTTGGTCGCAAAGGAATGTAATGTGAGCAGAGCATATAAAGAAAAGGTTTTAAACGCAAAGGATATAGACACCATAGTAACGGGAAAACGCTTGGGACATCCCGTAAGATGCCTTAAAACTCCCTTTTCGAGAGAGTTTTTTTCTAAGGAGTATGACAGCTCTGTAAGCAATGAAGAGCTTGAAGCGTACGGAACGGGCGCTTTAAGAGCCGCAGCGTTAGACGGCGATACGGCAAAGGGATGCTTTATGTGCGGTCAGTCTGCCGCCTTGGTTAAAAAGGAACAGACGGCTGCGGAAATAATAGAAGAGATTTTTGCAGAAGCGGAAAACACGCTTAAACAGGGTATAAAATGCATAAAATAGCTATTGTCTTTTCAGGTCAGGGTGCTCAATCGGCTGGTATGGGTAAGGACCTTTACGATAATTTTAAATCGGCAAGGAATATTTTTGATACAGCCGAAAAATTGCGCAAAGGCACAATAGCACAATGTTTTGAAGGCAGCAAGGAAGAGCTATCAAAAACAATCAATACTCAGCCCTGCCTTTTCACAGTTGATGTTGCGGCATATGCTGCATTAAAAGAAAGCGGTATTGTGGCAGGAGGCTTTGCGGGCTTTTCCTTGGGTGAACTTGCCGCCGTCGTATGCTCAGGAATGCTTGGGTTTGAGCAGGGCTTTAAGCTTGTTTGCCAAAGAGCGCAAATTATGGATAAGCAGCAAGGCGGCGCAATGGCTGCCGTGTTAAAGATAAATAGCAGCGAGGTAGAAAAGCTTTGCCAAAGTATTAAAGAAGTTTACCCCGTAAATTATAACTGCGAAGGTCAGACGGTGGTTGCAGGCAGCATGCAAAGTATAGACAGGCTGATAGCAGAAACTGCCGCTATGGGTGGCAGGGCAATTAAGCTTGCGGTAAGCGGAGCTTTCCACTCACCTTTTATGGAATCAGCCTATCGGCAGTTTTCGGCGGTATTAGGCGGCTATACATTTAATGCCGCTGAGGCGGCAATATATTCAAATGTTACGGCAAAGCCTTATGAAAATGATGCCGCACGCCTTTTATCTTTACAGGTAAAAAGCGCCGTATTGTGGCAAAAAACCGTAGAAAATATGATAGCGGACGGCTTTGATACATTTATTGAAGCGGGCTGGGGAAACACATTATTTAATCTTATAAAGAGAATCAGCGGTCAGGTTAATATTTTTGGCGCTACAAATTATGAGGAGATTTTGCATATTAAGCAAATAGTTAGTAATGATACTTAAAAACAAAACAGCGGTAATAACCGGAGGTTCAAGGGGAATAGGTAGGGCAATCGCTCTCGATATGGCAAGTAGCGGCGCAGATATAGCCGTCATTTTTGCTGGCAGGCAGGATGCTGCCCAAGAAGTTATAGACATAGCAAAAAATTACGGAGTAAAGGCGTGCTGCTACAAATGCGACGTTTCTGATTTTAACCAGACAAAAGCTCTGACTGAAACCATAATCAAAGACTTTTCCGGCATAGATATACTTGTAAACAATGCAGGCATTACCGCCGATAAGCTTATTATGACAATGAAAGAAGAAGATTTTGACAGCGTTGTAAACACAAATTTAAAGGGCGCTTTTAATATGATAAAACACTGTTATATGAATTTTTTAAAAAAGCGCAGCGGCAGCATAATTAATATAACATCTGTTTCGGGTATTATGGGCAATGCCGGTCAGGCAAATTATGCCTCCGCAAAAGCCGGCATAATAGGGCTTACAAAGACGGTAGCCAAAGAGCTTGCACCGAGAAACATTACCTGTAACGCAATTGCACCGGGATTTATAGATACCGATATGACAAGGCAGATGCCACAAAGCATAAAAGAACAAGCCGTAAATGCCATACCGCTTAAAAAAATGGGCAGCCCTAAGGATATATCTGCGCTTGCAGTTTATTTAGCTTCCGACTCGGCAAGGTATATAACCGGCGAGGTAATAAAGGTTGACGGAGGACTTTGTATTTAATTTTTAGGTCCTATATATTATTTATTTAACATAAAAGTTTTTATTAAAAATTACAGGAGTTATTATTTTATGAAAAGAGTAGTTGTAACCGGAATGGGCGTTGTTTCTCCCGTCGGAAATACTCTGCACGATTTTTGGAAAAACCTGACCGACGGTGTATGCGGCATTGATTTTATCACCAAGTTTGACGCGACGGATTTTAAGGTAAAAATCGCTGCAGAGGTGAAAGATTTTGACCCGTTAAATTATATGGACAGAAACAGCGCAAGAAGAATGGATTTGTTTTCGCAATACGCCATGGCGGCGGCTGTAACGGCTGTAGAGGACAGCGGCATAGAAAACAAGGCAGATAAAAGCAGACTCGGCGTTTATATAGGCTCGGGAATAGGCGGCCTTACAACCTTTGTAAAAGAAACGGAAAAAGGTTTTCAAAAAGGCTATCAGCGTGTATCCCCTCTTTTTATTCCTATGATGATATCCAATATAGCGTCGGGCAATGTCGCTATCCGTTTTAACGCTCAGGGAGTAAATCTTCCTACCGTTACTGCTTGTGCCACTTCAACAAGTGCGCTTGGCGAAGCTTTCAGGGCAATCAAATACGGTCATGCCGACGCAATAATATCGGGCGGCTGCGAGGCATCAATAATACCCATAGCGGTTGCAGGTTTTACCAATTGTATGGCTTTATCTCTAAAAAATCAGCCAAAATCATCAAGCACTCCCTTTGACCTTAACAGAGACGGTTTTGTTATGGGTGAAGGCGGAGCGGTACTTATTCTTGAAGAATATCAACATGCTTTAAACAGAGGCGCAAAAATTTATGCGGAAATATGCGGTTACGGCAACACCTGCGACGCATACCATATCACAGCACCGCAGCCCGATGCCGAAGCTTCTTCAAAAGCTATACGGCTTGCATACGATGAAGGCGGTTTAAGCGAAAATGATACAATATGTATTAACCCCCACGGCACAAGCACACCACTTAACGATAAAACCGAAACAATTGCAATAAAAAAAGCTTTGGGAGATAAGGCTTACGACTGCTATATAGGCGCGACAAAATCTATGACGGGGCATATGCTGGGCGCTGCCGGTGCGGCGGAAGCCATCGCTGCGGTTATGGCGATTAAAACGGGAACAGTGCCTCCCACAATCGGCTTTAATACCCCCGACCCCGAATGTAATTTAAATTATGTATTTAATAAAAGCGTTAATGCAAGTTTAACCGCAGCCCTTTCAATATCTTTGGGCTTTGGCGGTCATAATTCGTGCTTGGCGTTTAAGGCTTTTAAGGAGTAAAATTTATGGATTTAAAGGCTGTTAAGGCATTAGTCGGAATACTGAGTAAAAACGATTTAAGCTCAATAGAAATTGTCGAAGGCGATAAAAAAATAAAAATTGAAAAAAATGTCAGTTTATGTTTAACTGAGCAGCAAACTTCTGTAAGCAATAATTTGCAGTCTGTAAAAGAGGCTGTCAACGCTCCGTTAGAAAGCGGAGTTGACTTTAACAATATAACGGAAGTGAAGTCGCCCATGGTGGGAGTATTTTATGCCGCACCTTCGCCTGAAAGCCGCGCATATGTAAAAATAGGCGACAGGATAAAAAAAGGCGACGTGCTTTGCATTGTAGAAGCAATGAAGTTAATGAACGAGATATGCGCCGAAACCGAAGGCGAAATAATTGACATATGCGCCGAAAACGAGCAGGTTGTAGAATACGGCCAAACATTATTTAAAATTTATTAATAAAAAAGAGAATCTCTAAATAGCCTCAAAGTATATTTTTTGCTGTTAAATATATAAGGTTCTGTTTAGATTTTCCTGATAGGAATTATTATGCTGAAAGATGAAATAAAAAAAATCATACCGCACAGAGAGCCCATGCTGCTTATTGATGAGGTTATTCTTGACAAGTACGGGCAGGCTTGCGGAAAATATAAAGTAAGGGGCGATGAAGGGTTTTTGCAGGTGCATTA
>JAQVSX010000084.1 GCA_028700355.1 Clostridia bacterium | reverse complement strand
AATCCTGAGCATCTTCTTTGCTCCTCATAGAATAGCTTTTGCCGCTGTTGTCATCCCGGCGCCTTGTCTCCTGTAACACCTTGCCGCCGCCCGATAAAATTTCACTTTGTCTTTTTATTTCGTATTGCATAGCCTTGTTGGCAGATTTAAAAGAATTAAGGTTTTTCATTTCTGTGCGTGTGCCGAGCTTATCATCGCCGATTTTTTTCAGAGAAAGGTTTACATCGCACCTTATTGAGCCTTCTTCCATTTTGCAGTCTGAAACACCGCTGTATTTTAGTACATTTTTAATATTTTCTAAAAATGCAATCGCTTCTTGGGGAGAATTCATATCAGGCTCTGTAACAATTTCTATCAAAGGTACACCGCCGCGGTTATAGTCTACAAGCGTGCCGCTGCCCCATTCGCTGTGAATGAGCTTTCCTGCGTCCTCTTCAAGATGTATTCTGTTTATTCTTATCTGCTTGCACTGTCCTTCTATATCTATTGTCAGGTTGCCGCCTGAGCAAATAGGCATATCGAATTGCGAAACCTGATAAGCCTTGGGCAAATCGGGATAAAAATAATTTTTTCTGTCAAACTTGCTGAATTTATTTATTTTACAATTTAGGGCAATTCCAGCCATAACAGCATATTCTACTGCTTTTTTGTTAAGAACAGGCAAAGTACCGGGATGCCCAGAACAAGCGGGACAGCAGTTTGTGTTAGGCGCTCCCCCGAATTTATTTTTACACGAACAAAATATTTTTGTCTTTGTCTTTAATTCGCAGTGTATTTCAAGTCCTATAACCGTTTGAAAATTCATTTTACGCCTCCCCGTCCTGTACAAATTTTGCCGCATTATATATTCTTTGTTCGCATAGCGGCGGCGCAATAATTTGCAGACCGTAAGGCAAGCCCTCTTTATCCTTTCCGAACGGCACAGAAATTGCGGGCAAACCAGCAATATTTACGCTTGAAGTGTAAATATCAGACATAAACGAGCATCTAAAACTTAATTTTGAATCAAATTTATATGCCGTACAAGGCGATGTTGGACCTATTATAATGTCGCATTTTTCAAAGGCTTTTTTATAATTTTCTTTTATAACCGTCCTTGCCTTTAATGCCTTAATATAATAAGACTGATAATTATCAGCGCTAAGCACATAATTGCCGAACAATATTCTGCGCTTTACCTCGTCGCCGAACCCTTCTGTACGGGTTGCAACATATAAATCAAGTAAATCTTCATAGTTTTGAGCGCGGAAGCCGTATTTTATGCCGTCAAACATAGCAAGGTTAGACGACGCTTCGGCGCAGGCAAGTATATAATATACTGAAAGTGATGCCTCTAAATCAGGCAGGCTGACTTCAACTGTTTCCGCCCCCGCCTTTTTGAATAATTCTATGGCTTTATTGGCGGTATCCCTGCCTCCTTCGTCTATGTCAACATTGTAATATTCTTTTGGAACACCTATTTTAAGCCCTTTAACGTCGCCTTTAAGGGCGCTTAAATAATCGGGGTATTTAATATTTTGAGAGGTTGAATCCATATCGTCATAACCGCTTATGCAATTTAGCATAAGGGCGTTGTCTTCTACCGTGCGGGTAATAGGCCCTGCTTGGTCAAAGCTTGAACCAAGCGCAAAAATACCGTACCTTGACACAACGCCGTATGTGGGTTTAAAACCTACAACTCCGCAAAACGCTGAGGGCTGGCGAATGCTTCCCCCCGTATCTGTGCCAAGCGCAGCATATACAAGCTGTCCGCCGACAGCTGCGGCACTGCCTCCGCTTGAACCGCCCGGCACCCTGCTTTTATCAATGGGGTTTAATACCCTGCCCGTATAGCTTGTTGTGTTTGAAGTGCCCATGGCAAACTCGTCCATATTGGTTTTTCCAATAATAATAGCGCCCGCCTTTTTTAATTTTTTATATACGGTTGCACTATATGGCGGCAGATATTTCTGCATCATTTTCGATGAACAGGTCGTAGGCATATCTTCTGTACAGATATTGTCCTTAACGGCTACGGGAACGCCCAAAAGCGGCGCAAATTCGCCTTTTTTAAGCATTTTATCGGCATTTTTAGCGCTGACAAGCGCATTTTCTCTGGCTATATGGTTAAATGCGTTTAAATCAGATTTTTCTATCCTTTCAAGGCATACCTTTGTAACCTCGACGGAGGACAGCTCTCTTTTTTTAATTTTTTCTGCAACTTCAATCAGGCTTAGTTTATATATCATAAAAAACTCCAATATTATTCAACAACTTTAGGAACGACATATGCTGTGTCTTCTTTAAAAGGCGCATTTTCAAGCAGCTTTTCAGGGGGGCAAGAGGGCTTTACAATATCTTCCCTCAGTACGTTTTTTAAATCGAAAACCGTTACACAAGGCGATACACCATCTGTGTCTATGCTGTCAATAATTTTTACATATTCTAATGTTTGGTTTAAATGATTAATAAAAGCGTCTTCATGCTCTTCGCTTATTTTAATGCGTGAAAGCTTTGCCAAATATCTTAAATCTTCCTTACTTATAGCCATTTATTTCTCCGTTATATTTTAAATATATAATGTTTAAATTTTAACATAATTAACTGATTTTTTCAATCATTTAAGGGTTGCCCGTCAGCTTTCGCCGATTATTTTTAAAAACTGATTTTCGTCAATTATTCTAATATTCAGAGATTTTGCCTTATCAAGCTTGCTGCCCGCCTTTTCGCCGGCAATTAAAAGCGTCGTGCTTTTTGTAATTGCGCTTTGTACCTCTCCGCCGTTATCTTCTATAAGCTTGTGTGCCTGCGCCCTCGAGAGTGTTTGCAAAGTGCCGGTTACTACCGCAAATTCTCCTGTCAATGTGCCTTGCGCTTTCTTTGGTGTTTTAATATTAATGCCGCAATCAATCAGATTATTTATTATTTTAATATTTTCTTCATTTTTAAAGTAATTTATTATGCCGTCCGCTACTATATCGCCGAAATCGCGCAAGGCTGTAAACTGCTCTTTATCTGCGCTCATTACATTTTCAAGCGTCTTAAAGTTATCGCTTAAATCCCTTGCGCTCTTTTTACCGACATTTGGTATTGCAAGCGCATATAAAAATCTGTCAAGCGTAACGCTTTTGCTTTTTTCAAGCGCATTTAACATATTATTAGATTTTTTTTGTTTAAAGCTTTCAAGCGTTTTCAATTGTTCTTCTGTTAAGTAGTACAGCTGATATACATATTTAATGTCTAAATCTCTGTATAACTGCAATGCAGTTTTTTCTGAAAGCCCTTCTATATCCATTGCATCTTTAGAGGCAAAATGCTCAATTCTACCTACAATCTGAGGCTCACAATCGCTTATATTGGTGCAATATAAATTGACTCCGTCATCAGTTAGCGGCATTTTGCAGTCGGGACAGATATTCGGTTTTATTATATCTTTATTGTAATCAAAAATCTGCGTTGTGCCTAAAATCTCGGGAATAACATCGTTAGAACGGCGTACAAGCACTCTGCATCCTATTTTAACCTTTTTCCGCTGAATATCGCCATAGTTGTTAAGCGTTGCCTTGCGCACCGTCGCCCCTGCTAATTCTACCGGTTTAAGCAGCGCAAGCGGAGTAAGCTTACCCGTCCTGCCTACATTCCAAATTACATCTTTTAATATTGTAGTAACTTCTTCAGCCTCAAATTTATACGCTATCGCCCAACGGGGAAATTTATCGGTAAAGCCCGCCTTTTCCCTTAAAACAAAATCATTTACCTTAATTACTGCGCCGTCTATTAAATAATCAAGTTTTGTTTTACTTTCATTTATCTTTTCTATTGCTTTCAATACATAATCCATATTTTCGCAAAAAATGTAATTTCCGCATTTAAAACGGTTTTGCTTTAAAAATTCAAAAACCTCTATCTGACTGTTGAATTTTCTGCCTTCTATATAATTTACGGCATAAAAAATTATATTTAATTTTCTTTTTGCCGTCTGTTTAGGGTCAAGATTCCTTATTGCGCCTGCAACGGCATTTCTGGCATTTTTTAGCGGCTCGGGGGCGGCTTTGTTATATTTTTCAAGCTCGGAAAGCAGCATTATACCCTCTCCCTGTACCTCGACAACGCCTTTATAATCAATTTTAAGCGGAAAAGTCTTAATAGTAAGTACCTGCGCCGTAACATCCTCGCCTATTATTCCGTTTCCCCTTGTTACCGCCCTTATAAAATCGCCGTTTTCGTATGTTAAATTAAGCGTTAAACCGTCGTATTTATTTTCTACGGTATAGCCGTCAGGCTTTCCCGCCACCCTTTGCAGACGGCTTTCCCAATTAAAAAGCTCCTGCTCGGTTTTTGCCTTATCAAGAGAATATAGTCTACTGCGATGGGTAAAGCTTGTAGAAGCGTCTATTATGTCTCCGCCTACTCTTCTTGTAGGCGAATCGCTCAGTACAATGCCCGTTTCTTTTTCCAATAAAACAAGACGGTCGTAAAGCTCGTCATATTCGCTGTCAGAAATCAGCGGTT
>JAQVSX010000083.1 GCA_028700355.1 Clostridia bacterium | reverse complement strand
TTCAGCGCTGTTTAAGCCCTTTACGGAGGGGGGAATATGCGGGGACTTTGTATATTCTCTTACTCAGGCTGTAAAAGATAAAGATATTGGCGTAAAGGTAATACTTCCGCTGTATTTTAGTATCCCTGCAGGTGTAAAAAGCAAACTCGGTTATATAAGTAAAATAGATGCACATATGCTCAAATGCAAATATGCCGCTGCGTTATACGGCTATAAAAAGGACAATATAGAATATATATTTATAGAAAACGATTATTATTTCGGCAGAAAGGGTATATTCGGCCATTACGACGACGGCGAAAGGTTTGCCTTTTTTTGCAGAGCGGCAATAGAGGTGGCAAAGCTTACAGGCAACTGCGTGCTTCACTGCGCCGATTGGCATACTGCACTTATACCCGTATATATAAAATGTGATGAAGGCTGCAAAATAAAAACCGTTTTTACCTTATGCGACATATTAAGTCAAGGAAATTTTTGCACAGATATTATGGAAAGTTCACTGCTTTTACAAAAGGACTGCCTCAGCCTTGTAGAATGGGACGGCAATGTAAATCTTTTAAAGGGCGGCATAAGCTGCGCCGATGCGGTTACCGCTCTTAGCCCTTCATACTTAAAGCACATAAGGCAAAAGGGCAATTACGAGCTTGAACCAGTACTAAACAACAATAATATAACGGCAATACTCGGCGGCATAGACTGCAATGTTTATAATCCGCAAAAAAACAAGGCGCTGCCGCAAAACTACTCCGCAAACAGCCTTGAAGGCAAGGCGGCTTGCAAAACAGAAATGCAGGCGCAGTTAAAGCTTTGCAGGGACAAAGATATACCTTTGATAACTTTTTATGGGCAGTTAATAAAGGAAAGGGGTGCGGAATTATTGATAAACACGCTGCCGCAGTTATTAAAGCTGAATATTCAGGTTGCTGTAATAGGCAGCGGCGACATAAATTATGAAAACGCCTTACTCGAATACTGCAAAACTTATAAAGGCAAAATGGGCGTTATGATAACCGATAAAAGCGACTGCGAGCATAAAATATCGGCGGCGGCTGATATCGCTTTGCTGCCGCATATGCCATTATATTACAGCGAAGATGCCGCAAAGGCTCTGATATACGGCACTGTCTGCATAGCCTCCAAAACGGGAGCGCTTGCCGACAGGGTAAAAAACGGCGTAAACGGATTTATTTTAGAAAATCTCAGCGAAAAAGAAATATTTAACAAGGTGTCAACAGCCGTAAATTATTATGCAGACAAAAATGCGTGGAAAAAACTTGTAATCTCGGCAATGGGCGGAGATTATACCTTTGCAAAAGGAGCAGAAAAATATATAAAGCTATGGGAATCTTTGTTATAGTCCCTTAATTATTAACAACCCCAAAACTTTCTTTATATTTCGCATAGAATTTTATCGTATCAAATCGAGAAATGCGCCTTGCGCCAATAATAAGCCCGCCGCAGCCGTAACAAAAGCGGCGCTTGCGGGCGATCTGTTTTCGCTTTTTTCCGTCGGTTTAATGGGAAGTTCTTTGGAATAAACCACCTTCAAATTTGCAATGCCCATTTTTTTAAGCTCACGCCGCATAATCCTTGCAAGCGGACAGTTTATTGTATCTTTTATATCGCCGATTTCAAACATACTGCCGTCAAGCCTGTTGCCTGCGCCCATACTGCTTATTATTGGCGTTTTTGCGGCAACCGCCCTTTCAATAAGTAGCAATTTGCTCCTTACACTGTCAATAGCGTCTATAATATAGCTGTATGCGCTTAAATCATAATCATCTGCATTGTTTATGCCGTAAAAACAATTATGAGTATCTATAACGGCATTCGGGTTAATATCGAGCATTCTTTTTTTCATAACTTCGGTCTTATGCATATTTATTGTGCTGTGTAGGGCGACAAGCTGCCTGTTAATATTAGAGGGGCTTACTACATCGTTGTCAAACAGAGTAAAATTATAAACGCCGCTTCGGCAAAGCGCTTCTGCGGCATAGCCGCCCACTCCCCCCAAACCGAAAACGGCAACCCGCGCACTTTTCAGTTTGTTTAGCGCCTGCTCTCCCACAAGCATATATAATCTGTCAAATATTTCTCTCATATACGGCAATCCCCGATAAAAAACTTTTTATGTTTTAATTATATCATATTACAACTTGCATAAAAACATAATTAAAAGATTATCGCCGTAGATATTAAAAAAAATTTAACTTATTTTTAATTTATATGTTTAATTTTATATTTTGCGTTTAAATATAATTATAAATAATGTATAACAATCAAATATATTGTTAATAATAAATATGCTCATCATTTTCCCCCTTATCATATAATATATAGGAAAGCCCCGATAGAAATATTGGGGCTTTTCTATATTCCGAAAAAATTAGATTTTATCTGCTAAAAACCAAAATTTAAGTTTTAACTATGCTTTTATTGTTTATAATTATAACAAAAAATAGTATAATTAATAGCGGTAAGGCTAAGCCTTTTTGTTAAACTAAAATAATTATCGGAGGTTTATTATGGATTTAAAGGGTTCTAAAACAGAAAAAAATTTAATGGATGCTTTTGCAGGCGAAAGTATGGCAAGAAACAAATACACCTTTTTTGCTTCTAAGGCAAAAAAAGAGGGGTATGAGCAGATATCAGCAATATTTGCCGAAACTGCGGCAAACGAAAAAGAGCATGCAGAGTTATGGTATAAAGCTTTTCAGGGCATTGGCGGCACATACGAAAATCTGCTTGAAGCCGCAAGCGGCGAGCATTACGAATGGACAGAAATGTACAAATCTTTTGCCAAGACCGCAAGGGAGGAAGGCTTTAACGATATAGCCTCAACGATGGAGCTTGTTGCCCGTATAGAAAAAAACCATGAAGAAAGGTACAGAAAGCTTGCCGAAAACATAAAGCAAAGCAAGGTTTTTGAAAAAGATGAAGAATTAACTTGGGTTTGCAGAAATTGCGGACATAAGCATAAAGGGAAAAAAGCGCCTGAAATCTGCCCGACCTGTGCGCATGCGCAAAGCTATTTTGAAAAGGACGCAAACAATTACTAATACTATTCCCAATTAATACAAAAAGATGTTTACGTCAAAATTGACATTACAGACCGGATAATAATATATTTGGTCTGTTTTTCTTTTATTTTAATAAAAAAATATAGTATAATAAAACCAATAGCTTATAAAAGGCAAGGGTTAGATTATGTTAAAAAAATTACCTTTAGGCGAAAGGAAAATTATTTTTATTTATTTTATTACGACAATAATATTATATTGCGGTTTTTGGTTATCCTATTATAATATGGAATTTGAATTTTCGCTATTACTTAGTTTCGGACTTGTTGTTGTATTCGGCGCTTTATATTCTATTTTCAGAAAAAGCACATTTGTATCCCTTTTATTTGTTTTTATTATCAGCCTATCGATAGGTATGGCAATAAGCTCGTTTTTTATTGCGACAAAAATTGTGCCGAGCAGGTTTTTCGGGCTTGTGCTTTTGATAATGCTCTTTTATAAGGTTTTTCAGGCTTTTTTAGGCGGTATAATAAAAAATAAAAAGATATACTATACTTTTTTTACCGTATGCTGCTTTTTGGAAGCTGCTGCCTGCATAATAATCGGCTTTGGCGCTTATGCGGACGCTCCTCTGTTATGGCAGGTTTTTTATGCGCTACTGATATGCTTTTTTTATTCCTGCGCCCAGATAGTGCTAAGAAACAAAGCCGAAAAAGAATTTTGGAAAAGCGCAGTAAACGCATATCTGCTTGGCTTTGTTTTTATAATAGTTTTAGTCATAATTTTAATTATCTGTGTTTTGTCAGAGGATGGCTCTTTGCTTGAAGTGTTTTTCGGCAGCGGAGATGTTTCTACAGGAAAAAAGAAGAAAAAGATATAACTTTTAATTTTACATATATAGTGCAATCAAAAGATAAAGAGGTAATATTTTGGAGTCAAGTATAAAAAATATAATAGACGACATTAAGGAAAAGACAGGAATAGATATAACAATTTTTGATATGCTCGGGGGCAGGGTTGCCGCCACCAAGGATATTCATAATTATATAAAGGTTCCATCGGGCAGCTTTACAGATAATATCTACTGTGATAAAAGCGAAAATGTCTGTTGCTTTCTTTTTAATTCGCCGTATAATATTTTTATGGGAATGATTAACGGTTCAGACAGCACCGCAAAAAATTATGCTTTTATGATTTCCGCTATGATAGAAAATTCTATTATGCAAAAAGAGGAAAATACCGACAAAAAAGAAGCCATAAAAAAGATAATATCGGGGCAGGCATCTGATTTGATGATTAAAAGGCTTGTAAAAAAATTTCCCGTTCTAGGGCTGCCCTGTTTTGTGCTTGCCATTAGCTGTAACGGCAAAGACGTAGACGATGTTTTAAATTACCTTGAACAGCTTGCCGGCGATTCAAAGGACTCGGCGCTGCTCTTTGAAGAAAATATTATCGCATATATACGCAATAACGAGGGCGAAAACGATTATCAATCCGCCGTAGATTTTGCAGAAATGAT
>JAQVSX010000082.1 GCA_028700355.1 Clostridia bacterium | reverse complement strand
TTATTTAAAGGAGACAGAGGGCTGTTTGATATGGATTGGAACGGATAACGGCGAAGGCAAAAAGCTGCACAGCGCCGATTTTGATTTTGATGAAAGCGTTTTGCTAAGCGGACTTAAACTCTTTATTTCGCTGGCAGAGGAGAAAAATTAATGGCAGAAAAAAAAGGACTGATTCACAGATTTATAGTAGGTAAAGACAGGGACGAAAATTATGCAAGAAGCACACTGCCTTCTAACCGATGGGAACTTTTATGGGACGTTATAAAGGGCAGATTCTGGAAAAACGTGCTTTTAAACCTTATGCTTATAATAGCATTTATACCTACTGTATTTATACTTTTCAGGACATCGCTTCTCAGCGCAGAGTACGGCACGCTGCTGCCGTTTTCGGGCAGTCTTTTTACGGGTTACCCTTTTATTCCCGATTTGTATAACATAAATTATGTTAACGAATTGCAGTTGCAGGTAATGTCGTTTACACTGCTAATACCTTGCCTTTTATTCGCAAGCCTGATAATGTCGGGGGTTTTTTACATTGTGAGAAATCTTGTATGGAGCGAGAGCGTTTTTATCGCCAATGATTTTTGGAAGGGCTTTAAGCAGAACGCTCTTTATTTTATGCTCATTACCTTTATATTGGGGCTGGTTTATTTTGTTTCGGCAATGAATGTATTTATAATAGATAATAATTTTTTAATTAACCCCGACAGCTTTTTTTCAAAACCGTTTGTAAGCAATTTATTTAAGGCGCTTATTATTATTATGGCAGGCTTTGTTACCATAATGGCGCTTTTTGCCTATACAATAACGGTAACATATAAGGTTAAATTCAGGCAGCTTATAAAAAATTCTTTTTATCTGACACTGGGGCTTTTGCCGCGCAACATTGTTATGGCGGCGCTTAGCTTTTCGCCCTTTTTGCTGCTTGCGATTTTTGGTATGAATCTTATGTTTTTAAGTTCTATATTGCTGGGTATAGTGTTGCTGCTCGGTTTTACCCTTGCAATAATAGGCTGGTCTATATACAGCCATTGGGTATTTGATAAATTTATCAACGACAGGGTGGAAGGCGCAGTTAAAAACAGGGGCATATATTCTAAAATCGGAAAAGACGGCAAGCCCGTAAATAAAAAGGAATATTTTAAAAATCCCAAAAAGAAAAAGGCTGTTAAGCCGGTAACAGATGAAGAAATCGCAATTACAGAGCTGCCTGTAAACTATTCAAGGGCAGACCTTGAACGGCTTGCCAAGGAAAAGGAATTTATTAAAAAGGACAGCGAAAAATGGGCTGAAGAGCATAGCGGCGACGAATATATTGAAGAAGATTTTGACAGCGGCGATGTAATGGACGAGGAAGATTATTACGAGGGTTATCAAGACGCTATGAAGCTTGAAGGCTATGACAGTGAAATAGAAGAGCAGGCAATTGTGGCAGAGGAAGACGGCGAAGATAAAGCCGAAAACAATAATAAAGAAGGTAAAAACACTGACAACTAACAGTTATGACTATTTATCAAAATTTTATGACATTTTAGATTATGACTGCGACTATGATAAATGGTCGCAGTATTTATATGATTTAATTAAAAAGCACGGCAGTGGAAACAGCGGCGTTGATGCCGGCTGCGGCAGCGGAAAAATAACCCTGCGGCTTAAAAAAGCGGGGCTGGAAATTTTCGGTTTTGACAAATGCAGCGGAATGCTTAACGCCGCAATAAAAAACAGCAGAAAAGCCGCTCAAAATATTGAGTTTTTGCAGTCTGACATAATAACTTTTAAATCAAACAAGGCGCTTGACTACATTTGCTGTACAAATGATATAATCAATTATGTCAGCAAAGAGCAGATAAACGGCTGTTTTAACAACCTTTATAAAAACTTAAAAAAGGGCGGAGTGTTGCTTTTTGATATCAGCAGCAGTTACAGGCTTGAAAACATAATAGCAAACGCTACCTTTTCCGATGATACAGATGATGTAACATATATATGGAACAACCATAAGTTAAAAGATAATATTTTTATGGATATTATTATTTTTGAGCGTCAGGGCGGTAAATATTTGCGTTTTGATGAAAATCATATACAATATATATATACGGTGCGGGAAATAGAAAATGCGCTTAAAGCGGCGGGCTTTAAAAATATATTTGTTTACGATTTTTTAACTTATAATACGCCAAAAAATACAAGTGAAAGAATTCAATTTGCGGCAACAAAATAACTTATTATTAATAGAATATAATAAAGGCAGCTAAGGAGGTCCCTCTTATAAACAAATTAAGTATTTTACCCTTTAAAAAAGATGCGGGGTTCTTTTACAAATTAAGTCAACATTCATTGAAAAACGGAGAAATAGCCGATGCTATTTTTTATTTAAAAAAAGCCGCTCAATGCGAAAATGTAGATAGCTCATACAGTTTAGAGCTTGCAAAGGCGCTTTCAATGATTTCACAATACGAGCAATCCAATCTGATTTACATCAAGCTGCTTGCAAAGGGCAGCAAGGTTGGCAATTGCTGCTTCGGTCTGTCTCAAAATCTGTATTATCTCAACGAGCTTGAACATTCGCTGTACTATTTAAATTTGTATATGGATAAAAACGACGATTATTTTATCAGTGAGGAAGAGGACGAATATATCGAAATTTTTGAAGAAGAAATGTATGACGGTTACAGCATAGTTTATCCCGTCGAAAAGCAGGATATGACAGAGCTTATCAATCAGGCGCGCACTCTTATGAAAAAGGGAATGTTTGAAAAGGCAAAAACGCTTTTGGAAAAAATCCCCCGCAGGAATGAAGATTATATTTATGCGCTCAATAACATTGCGCTGTGCTGTTTTTTCTTAAACGATTATCTTTTGACGAAAAAATATTCTGAAGAAGTGCTGGAATTAGATAAAAACAATATCTTTGCGCTGTGCAACCTTGCGGCAATGTATAATTACACAGAAGACGCAGTTAGCTGCGCAAAATATTTAAACAAAATATTAATGATAAAAACAGACGATGTTTCGGACTTGTTTAAAATAGCGACCACGCTTTGCGAGCTTAAAGAGCACAGCCTTGCCCTACAATATTTAAGGGCAATACTAAGCAATAAGCCGTATGACCTAAATATTATGTTTCTGACGGCAATAGCTTATTACAACAATAAAGAGATAAAAAAGTCTACCGATATGTTTTTAAGCATTATAAGGCTTGACGAAAAAAATTACGCCGCAAAATACTATCTTAAACTCATAAAGAAAACACAAGAGGAAAAGGATGACGAAAAGGGGTATTTTCAGCCCCTCGAATATATATGCCAAGTGCCGTACGGCGCAACGCTTACACGCATAAAGTACTTAAAAAACTGCACAGTAACAAAGGTAAACGAAATAATCAGGGGAGAGTCAAGGCAAAGTTTTATAGAGCTTTGCGATTGGAGCTTTTCTGTTGCCGATTTAAAGCTGCAAAAAACCGTTATAGAAAGGCTGATTAGGGTCAAAGATAAGGATATAGAATTATTTTTAAGGGAAAAGCTTATAGACCCGTCTGTCAGCAACAGCATAAAAAGGCTTATAATAGAAAATTTTATTTTAAGGGGCATATCCCCAAAATACGATGTATGCATAGATTATATAGTAAAAAGCCTTAACCCCAAAATTATAAAGAATAAACGCAAAGTTTTTTATCAGGCGTATGCGCTGTGCTGTTCTAAACTTATGATGTTTATGTCGAGCAATATAGAGAAGGAAATTTATGCCGCATATAAGGAAATCAGCAATTCGGTAAAAAACTGCGAACAATTTAAGGACAAAAAGGCGCTTGCCGCAATTATTGCGCACAAAAGCAAGGGTAAATCAGGCAAAATGAAAAAGAATATGTGCAGGTTTTTCGGCGCTGATATGGCGACGGTAGAGCTATATGAAGAATTATTAAACAATCGGGAGCAACAATGCTGATAGATTTTGATGCAATATATAACGATTATGTTATTAAATGGAGCAGGGAAAATTCGCAAAAATTAAATAAAAACGACCCTATAAATTATATTGATGAAATTTATCAAAGCTTTTTAAACCTGCCTCTTAAACAGACAGGCGGTTTAACGGCTGCAAAATATTTTGAGAATTTAAGCGGCAAACAGGCGGTGGATATGCTTACTGAGTATAACAGACAAAATATAACCGTGCCTACTCCGCTAATAGACAGGCTGGGCAGAAAGCAAGAGGAAGAAAATTTGCTTAACCTGCTTGGGCAAAAAATCAATGAAGAGCTTATCATACTTGCCGCAAACCTGCTTGAAGAGGCGGGAAGCTGCGCACATATAAGCATTATGACAGATATATTGCTTGACAGCAGCAATAATAAGGATTTAAGGGATTTTGCCGCTGAAATACTTATTAACCATATCAATGAAGCGGCAACGCTGCTTATTGATAAAATATGCTATGACGCAGGCGAAAACGATATGTATATTGCCGATGTTCTGGTTTACCATAAGGGCGAAGATAAAGTTTTTAAGCTGCTTGAAAAATTGTTTTTAAGCGGCAAAAACGATTCTTTATATGCCGCATATTTGG
>JAQVSX010000081.1 GCA_028700355.1 Clostridia bacterium | reverse complement strand
ATAGTCCAAAAGCCTTATACAGCTTTGGTTGCAGAACGTACACCTGCCCTCTAAATCTATGCCGTAAAGCGCCTCTGCGGTAGAGTCGAGTATAAGCTGCAAACGGTTTTTGCTTTCGGAAAGCTGCTCATTTGCCTTATTTAATGCGGTGTTTTTATCAATAAAGCCCTGTGTTACAGACTGCTTGCTTTTTTCGTAGTAACCTATCAGCATCACGAGAGAAACCACAGAGCCCATCAGATTAAGTATTGTTGAAAAAGTAACGTCCGCAGGGTCCCACTGCCTTACTCCTATGTAAATAAACACCGTAAAATATAATATATATACAATGGAAAAATTCCTGCCCCCTTTTTTGCCCAGCAAAAAAAAGGCTATGGGCGGTGCAATTACAATCCACGCCATTGAATAGTAAGCGTTTTTAACCTGAATGGCAAAAATACTGAAAAAAATCAACAGCAGCAGCAAGGTGCTGTAAGAAGCAACCAAAAAATTATTGGTTTTCCTGTAAAACAGCATAATTAAAGCACCGATAACAGCAATGCCTGCCTGCGTAAGCACGATAGCCAAATTTCTTTTGGAAAAAATATTAATAAACGAGAAAAACAGGGTAATAATTATAAAGGAAATGAGTACTGCGTTTAATAAATAAACCTTCCTGTAATTAGCATTTTCGGGAGTATAACGGTTATCATTGGTTAAGATTCTTTTAAGAATTTTCATATCTGTAGACCATAAACCCCTTTAAGACTGTAACCGAATAGAAAAATCCCGTAAAAACCGAATAAATAAACATAATATATATTGTCATTATATCACATTTAAAGCAAAATGCAATAAAAAAACAACTTTTTGTATATTTTACATTATAAATTTACAAACTTTTGATTTTAAATAAGGAAGATTTTGATATACTTAGAAGGGCTATTTAGAGCTTTTTAAATAACTTATTATAGTTTTTGCCGCCGCAGCGCCGTCATACACAGCCTTTGCTATCTGCGCCATTCCGCCTATGCAGTCCCCTGCGGCAAATACTGCGGGAATGTTTGTAGAATAATCTTTGTTTACGGCAATATTTCCGCCAAGCGTTTCCAGCCCCATTTTTGCGGCAAAGTCCGCAGCGCCTGCGCTGCCCAAAGCAACAAATACGCCACTTAATGCATAGTCGCCGCCCTCGGTCTTAATGCCCTCAACGGTCTGTCCGCCGTAAATACTCAATATCTTTTCATTAATTATATCGCCGTCAAAGCTTTCAGATAGTATCTTTTCGGCTTTTCCGTCAGAAAAAATTTTTACGCTGCGGACAATATTTTTTAAATATTCGGCTTCCGCAAGTGCATATTTTCCGCCGCCTATTACTGCAACATCTTTATTTTTATAAAAAAAGCCGTCGCATACGGCGCAGTAGCCAACGCCTTTGCCCTCAAACTCTTTAAGCCCTCTAATAGGGGCAGACTTTTTCTTTCTGCCTGTTGCAAAAAGCAGCGTCTTTGCCTCGTATGCGGCAGACAAAGTCTTTACGCTTATGCCGCCGCCGTACTCAATATCCGTTACCTCGTCAGAAATTATCTCAATGCCCAAATTTTCTGCCTGCTTTATGCCACCGCTAAAAAGCTTGTCCGCCTTAACGGGCTTTGCAAAGCCGTAATAGTTTTCAATATAATCCGCCATAGCAAGTGAGCCGCCGTCCTTGCCTATTACAAGCACATTAAAGCCCGCGCGCTTTAAATACAAAGCGCAGCTTATGCCCGACGGCCCTTTGCCAATAACTATGGTATCGTACATATTAATATCTCTTTATTAAATTAATAACTTATTTATGTAATAAAAAAGCTTTAAATATCTTTTTTCCACAATCCGTGCAGATTGCAGTACCCATAAGCGCCTGTGGGGGTTTCGCCTTCGGCAAGTATAAATTTTGCCTGAGGCTTATCGCCGGGTTTAATGCAAGCCCTATGCCCGCCGCTGCAAGTTAAAAGGTAAATCCATTCTATGTAATGCTCAGGCACGCTGGGGTGCAATGTAGTGCCGACGGTAACCGTAACATTTTGCCCATCAATCTCCACATAGGGAACGTGCTTTTCCGCCGAAGCGTCAACGGTATTAGGCACTACCTCATCCATTTCCTTGCCGCAGCAAATCATTTTGTTGCCGGAATAATACAAGCTGCCCATAAAATTGCCGCATATAGAGCATTTAAAAAATATTTGTTTTCTGCACATAATAACACCTCAAATTTATTTATATATAGTAATATAATAAACATAAATTAATGTTTTAAAACATAATAATTTTAATCGCTTTTAAGCTCGGCTATAATTTTCATGGTAAATTCAGCGCTTTGATATTCGTTAAGGTCAGCGGTCTCCAAGCTGAATTTTTGGGGATTTAACTGCATAATCTGCTGCAAATCCGCAAATTTAAGCGCAAATACCGCATCAAAAGTCTCGTCTACCTCTAACGGCAGGTTTTCAAATACCGTTATTTTATCTTCTCCGCTTAGCATTACATCGCCTATTATATCGCTGCCAGCACTGTAAAGCACCATCACATCAGTAAGACCGCCGTCAAATTCGTTAAAATAAATATTAAGAAGCCCGCTTATATTGCCGATATTTTTTACAGAAAGCTTAAATGTAACAATATCTGCAGGGCTTAAATTGGAAAGCAAAAAGGGCTCGGAATAATCTATTTCTATATAAACATCGCCGCCGCTCTCATCTACATCTGTAATGCCGTCAAAGTCAAAGTCAGAAAACTTGCAAAAATCCACAACTTCAAGGTCAATATTACCGGTAACAATTACAAAGTTATTTAGCGCCGCACGGTTTGTAAACCACGCATACGCCGCCGAAACAAGCAGTAAAACGCTTAGCATAAAATATATTACCGCCGCCATTAACTTTTTCATTGCAAAACCTCAATATAAAAAGGTCTGTGCACCGTTACCACCGGTACGCCCTCAACCTCAAGTGTAACCGAAGCGTATATAACATAATTGCCGCTTGGCGAATTATGCGTTACCGTTATTTCGTCGCTGCCCGTATAAGACACGACGCTAAGCTGCGATAAATCCCATGTAACAATATAATAATTACTGCCATTATAATATATATTTTGGGGCAGTATAATTTTATTATCGGTAGATACCGATATTATTATACTTTCCAAAATATGCACAGCCTTTATCAAATCTTCGTCGGAAAATTCTACAATATCGCCGTCATAGTAAATATTTACTCCCCTTTGAGTAAGCAATACAAATGTTGTTACGCTGAATTTGCCTGCGCCGTCAAAATAATTTTGATAGGTTAAACCGTCATACAGATAATAAACACTGCCGCCGTCAAGCATAGAGGGCATATCGAGCAATTTTCTAAAATTCTCTATTTCGTTGCCCTCTATATTCAGCGTATTAAGAGCGACAAACCTTTCCAAACCGTTTAAATCGGTCAAATTATTGTAAGATAAATCAAGCGTTTTCACACCGCCGTATATGCTGCCGAGACTGCCGATATCGGCAATAAGGTTTTCGCTTAAATTAAGGCAAACAAGGTTTCTCATATTTACAAACCTTGCAAGCATACCGTCGTTAATGCCGTTATTTATCAAAGAGAGCTTTTTAACATTTTCAAGCTGCTCTAAATAATCCATAGGCTCAAAGCCCGCTGCCGCTCCGTTACCCGTTCCGTCAAAAACAAATTCGTCGGTATGGGTAAAATAGTTTATGCCCATAAAGCTGTTTACTGTCAAATCTGTAATCGTAAAGATATCACAAGGCAAACCCGCCTCGTATAATGTAATATATCCGTCGGGGATATCGTCCTTATCCCCCATTGTATCGTAACAGGCAAGCGCAGCGTTAAAAAGGTTTAGGTCGGGCAAATCGCCTCCCTCACCGCCCCGCAAAATGCCGTGCAGGGTTACGCCGCCCTTGTAATTATCCTTAGTAGTACTTTGCGGCTCGCCCTCTTCGGTCTCGCTTGTAAATGTATATTTTATTTCTATATCGGTCTCACTTGCTTTCAGGCTGTCAATATTAATCTCAAAATAAACCATACTGCCGCTGCTATCAATCCTTATAACATAATCGCTGTCTGCGGTGCTTGCGTTTTCGGCGTAAACAAGGCAGCTCTTGCCTTCACTTGTGCCGCTGCTTAAATTTGGCGTAAGGCTTAAAAGCTCATATTCTACTCCGATAATTTTTCCCGAAGTTTCAATAATTTCACTCGGCATAAAAAATGATGTATATGTCCTGCCGTCGGCGGCGGTTTCATCAAGCAAAATGCCGTTAAGGTAAGATACATGGGAAGAATAATAGTCCGCCCCCTCGTCGCCGCCAATCATAGTAGCGCTGATATAGTTTATCCTTACAAGCCTTTCTATGTGCAGCGGAGCGCCCGACAAAAAGGTAAAGTCCGCCTTTAAATAAATAAGGTCGGAAAATTGCGGCAGCGTATCAACCCTTACTATACCGTTTTCTATATAATAATTGTCTGTTTCCTCTCCCTCCCCGTCAATAACGGAAAATTCCACGCTTACGCCCTGACTTAAAAACTCCTGCTGCTTTTGG
>JAQVSX010000080.1 GCA_028700355.1 Clostridia bacterium | reverse complement strand
GCCGATAGTCCGCTTGCGGAAACCCCTGCAATAAGAAAGTTTTTGCCGCTATATATCATATAATCAAATAAACCGCCTTTACGTTATTTATGCAAATGTAAAATAAAGCATAATCATAGAAATAATTAGTGTTACCGTTATATACGCCGTTGTTATTACTACCTCGTGATAGCCCTTTTGCTGTAAATGGTGATGGAAAGGTGCCATGAGTATAACCCTTTTGTTAAATATCTGAAAGCTCAACACCTGAACTATTACAGAAACCGCCGAAACTACAAACATTATGCCGAGCAGCGGTATAAACAGAGAATAACCTGAAAAAATAGCAAGCGATGCAATCAGTCCACCCAAAGCAAGAGCGCCTGTATCGCCCATAATTATTTTTGCGGGATAACGGTTAAAACACAAATAGCCCATCATTGCGCCTGCGCCGCTTACAGAAAGATATAAAAGATTAAGGTGTTCTTGGGCTAAAAAAGTATTCCCCGACATATCAAATGTTTTATATTTAAAATATATCATTACCGACAGCGCCGTTAAGCATATAAGCGATGTACCCCCCGAAAGTCCGTCAAGTCCGTCTGTAAGGTTTACGCCGTTGCAGGTCGCAAGAAATACCAGCATAGAAAAGGGTATTATCCATTTACCCAAATCTATCTGAGTATTTAAAAAAGGAATGTCAAGCACAGTTATATTATTTTCATATACAAAAAATGCGGCTATCAGCGCAACCATAAGCTGAAATGTCAGCTTTTGATAAAAGTTAAGCCCTTTGTTTTGTTTATATCTTATTTTTATAAAGTCGTCCAAAAAACCCACAACGCCGTATGCAAGCGTTATAACAAGCGCAAGCAGGGCAATTTTGTTAACCTCAAGCCCGTAAACAAAATAGCAGATTGTTATCGCCGTTAAAAATATCACTCCGCCCATAGTGGGAATACCCTGCTTTGCAGAGTGCTCTTTTACATAGCAAAGTATGGTTTGCTTTGCCTTAAATTTTTTGAGCAGGGGTATAAGTATAAAACCGAGCAGCAGAGTTATAAAAAATGTCATTAAAAATATAGGAATAACATTGCGCATATAAATTTTTCTCCCTGCTATTTATTATGTATAATTGCCGCCATTATATTATTGACTGCGTCAAAGTCGCTGTAAGGATATTTTATTCCGCTTATCTCCTGATACTGCTCGCCGCCCTTGCCCAGTACTGCGATAATATCGCCTTCTTTTGCCGTAAAAGCCGCATAATTTATAGCTTTTTTTCTGTTTTCTATAATTATGTAATTTTTATTGCATATCCCCTTTTCAATTTCCTTTATTATCTGCATAGGGTCTTCAAAACGTGGATTATCAGATGTTATAACGCAATAATCAGCAAGCTCGGAAGCAACGCTGCCCATAATTTGCCTTTTAGATTTATCCCTGTTGCCGCCGCAGCCGAATACACAAATCAGTCTGCCGCCGCAGATTTGCCTTGCACTGCTAAGTACATTTTGTATTCCGTCGGGGGTGTGGGCATAATCTATAACAAATTTAAATTTGTCAAAATCTAAAACATTAAATCTCCCCATAACCACGCTCATTTTTTCTATACCCTTTACGATATGCCTTGTCTCAATTCCCAAAGAAACGCAAGCGGCGGCGGCGGCAAGGCAGTTATACAGGTTAAATTTGCCGTAAAGTTTAGTTTCTATCAAAGTATTGCCGTTTATGTTTAAACAAAAGCACAGCTTCCCGCTTGTGTCTGCATTTTTGGCATAAATATCGGCATCGTTTTCTATGCCGTAACTTACCGCCATAACCTGAGGATTGCCAAGTAACATTTTACCCATAGTATCATCTGCGTTTATTGCGGCAGTTTTGCACATTTCAGGCGAAAAAAGCATTTTTTTTGCGTTTATGTAATTATCCATTGTCTTAAAAAAATCGAGATGGTCTAATGAAATATTTGTAAATACAGCCGTTTCAAACATTATCGGCGCAATTTTTTTAAGCGCAAGCGCATGCGCCGATACTTCGAGTATTGCAAAATCTGTATTTTCGTCTGCCATTATTTTAAGCAGCTTAAATAATTCTATGGGGTCGGGAGTCGTAAGCATTGTTGGCAGATATCTATCTTTTATATAACAGCCCGAAGTTCCTATAAGCCCGACAGTATAGCCGCCTTGCTCTAATATGCTTTTTATAATAAACGTGGTCGTGGTTTTGCCGTTTGTACCCGTAACGCCTATTATTTTTAGTTTTTGCTGGGGTTTTCCGTAAAAGTTTGATGCTATTTCACTCATTGCCTCACGGGCATTGTCCACAATGATTTGAGTAACCGAAACAGGCACTTCATGCTCGCATACTATTGCCGCAGCGCCATTTTTTTCTGCATATCGTGCATAGTCATGCCCATCGTTTTCACTGCCGCTAAGGGCAAAAAACAGCCCCCCTGTATCTATTCTGCGGCTGTCAAAATTAAGCTGCTTAACCTCTAAAAATCTGTCGCCAATAATTCTTTTTACATTTACGCCGTCAAGCAGATACTTGATTTTCATATTTTTCCCCTTAAAAAACTTATATAATAAATATATGTACAAGAGAAAATATTTATTATCAGTTAAACATAAGGCATAATGTTTTTATACTGAATTATCTGCTCGAATATCAGTGCGGCGCACGGAGCGGCAACTATACTGCCGTAATGCGCCCCCTGCGGCTCGTCTATTATTACAAGACAAAGATATTGCGGATTATGCGCCGGAAAAAAGCCCACAAAGGAAGATACATACTTGCCCTGTGCAATTCTGCCGTTTTCAAATTTTTGAGCCGTCCCTGTCTTTCCCGCAACTCTGTAACCCTTTATATATGTATTTCTTCCTCCCCCGTTTTCCACAACACTTTCAAGCATTTGCGCAAGCTGCCTCGATGCCTGCTCTGATAAAGGTCTGTTAATCAAAGTGGGGTAGTTATTTTGCGCCGTTATGCCCTGCGGAGAATATATTTCGCTAACTAAATACGGCTGATAATACTTTCCGCCGTTTACCGCCGCCGCAGTTGCGGCTGCAAGCTGTAAGGGCGATACGGCAATTGACTGCCCAAAGCCTATCCTTGCAAGGTCTCCGTTTCTTAACAGGTTTTCAGGCAGTACCATTCCCGTACCTTCACCGGGAAAATCTATGCCCGTTACCTTGCCGAAATTAAAAGCTTGTATATACTTATAATATGTTTCCTTGCCAAGACTGAGTGCGATATCTACAAATATAGGGTTGCAGCTATGGTCAAGTGCGCCTGACAGGTTTAATCCGCAATGTTTGCCGCCCGCATGTGTAGACCAGCATTTTATAATCCTGCCGTCAACCACCCTTGTTCTGCCGCTCGGAAAAATATGAGTAGGCGAAAATGCGTTTTTGTTGCCCTTTAAATATTCTTCTATATTTGAGGCAACGGTAAAAATTTTAAATGTAGAGCCGGGCTCGTATATATCTATTGCAAGGCTGTTGCGGCTGAATTTGTTAAGTGTCTCTAAATCATCACGGGGAATATTATTTAAATCTATACCCGGTTTGTTTGCCATTGCAAGTATTTCTCCCGTCTGCGGGTCAAGCACAAGCGCCCTCGCCGCAATAGGATTATGCGCAAGCATAGCGTGCCTCAATACATTTTCTGCTATTGATTGAATTTTTGCATCTATTGTCAATTTTATGTTAAGCCCGTCTATCGGCGGCTTATAATACTGAGCGCCGCTTTCAAGGCGGTTGCCCGTCAAATCGCTTTCTGACAGTATTTTGCCGTCTATACCACGCAAATATTTATCGTAATATTTTTCTATACCTGACTGCCCGATATTATCTGCCGTAATAAAGCCTAACACCTGAGAAAGCAGTTCTCCGCCGACATATACCCTTTCTATATCTGTTGAAAGATATACCCCCTCCTGCGAAAGCGCAATAATCTTGTTAGCCTGCTCCTTTGTAGCCTTTTTATATACGGTAACCTCGGAAATATTTACTCCGTTTATTTTAAGAAATATATCTTTATAATCCATTTGCAGTATTTCGGCAAGTCGTGCCGACAATGCGGCGGCGTTTTTTACTTCACGGGGGCGCACATAAATATTGTAAGCGGTGTTATTTGCGGCAAGTATTTCGCCGTTTCTGTCAACTATTAGCCCCCTGCCGGCAACTACGGGCAAGTCCCTTGCCCATTGCTCGGCTGCCTTTAACTGTAAATCTTTGCCTTGTATTATCTGAACTACAAAAAGCCTGCCTATAAGGCATAAAAATAAAAAAGTTACCGCTAACACAAAAGCAAATAACCTTTTTTTTAAATCGTATGATGAATATGTATGATATAATTTTTTCATATCAAACCCGCAAAAAAAAATTTATACTATAACAGTATAAATTATGCGAAGTGATATTGTATTATTCTATTAATGCCTATAACGCAACCTTTTGCTATTCCTTATCAGAAATATAAAAACTTCTGAAAAGAAATAGCAGGGCGATAAGGCGCGCCGCCCGCAAGGAGCGGGCATAATATGGCTGAAAAACTATTTTTATGTACTCTTCTAACTAAATAAACCGCAAAGCCAGTCAAA
>JAQVSX010000079.1 GCA_028700355.1 Clostridia bacterium | reverse complement strand
AATTAAATACTCCTTAGCAGTATTATATATATTTGGAAACATTTTCAAGTCCGCATATTTCGGGAATTTTGCTCATAACGTTCATATTCTGCACCGCCTGACCGCTTGCGCCTTTGGTTAAATTGTCAATAGCGCTTACAACAATAAGTTTGTTAAGCCGCTTATCGAGTGCAAAGCCTATCGAAATAAAGTTTGTATGCTTAACCTGCTTAATCTGCGGCAATACACCTTCTTTATTTATTATTACAAAATGCTCGTTGCCGTAATAGTCATTATAGCAGTTATAAATATCCTGCTCTGTTATATCTTTTGCGACATCGCAGTATATTGTGCAAAGTATTCCTCTTTGAATGGGCAAAAGGTGGGGGTTAAAACTTATTAAAATATCTTTGCCCGCAGCTAAGGACAGTTCCTGCTCGATTTCCGAAGTATGCCTGTGATTAGTAAGCGAATATGCCTTAAAATTTTCGTTTACTTCTGCAAAAGACATATTTAAATCTGCCTTTCTTCCCGCACCGCTTATGCCGCTTTTTGCGTCTATAATAACGGTATCGGTATTTACAAGCCCTTCTTTAAACAGCGGATACAGCGGCATAATAGAACAGGTGGTATAGCAGCCGGGGTTGCCTACAATATCGGCATTTATTATTTTGTCCCTGTAAATTTCTGTAAGCCCGTAAACCGCCCTTTTGTTTATTTCTGGGCAGGGATGCTTTACCTTATACCACTTTTCATAAACGCCTATATCGTTATACCTAAAATCCGCAGATAAATCGATAACCTTAACGCCCTTGCCGATTAGTTTTCCGCAAACCTCGGCGCTTGCGGCGTGGGGCAGGGCGGTAAAAACAAAATCGCTGTCGTTTGCTATGTCGTCAATGCAAAGCTCTTCAAATTTTTTGTCTTTATATGTTATCAAATTGGGGTACAAATCGGTAACAAAGCTGCCCGCATTGTTTCTCGAAACAAGATGCCGCACCCTTGCGTGAGGGTGGCTGCTTAAAATGCACATAAGCTCTAAACCCGTATAACCCGTTGCGCCTATAACAGAAATGTTAATCAAAAATGTTTTCTCCTTATGTTTTCAATTAAAATATTATACATCTTTATGTATAAATATGCAACAAAAATATACAATTAAACTTAATAAATTTTATTAGGGAAGCTCAAATAGCCCCTTCGATAAATTTCGGATAGATTTTTGAGCGGAAAATTGCCGTTTTGACGAAGCTGATTGCAGCGCTATTAGCAAGGAAATAAGGCGATTTTAAGCCAAAAAGATGCCGAAATTTGCGAATAAACGACAATATTTTTTTAGTCCAGATTAATTCAGGGGCTATTTAGAGCTTTCCTTAATTGCTTATTGTGCAATTTAAACATAATACATAATAAAATTTGTTATTATTGTACATTGTAAAAAATAATTAAATAGTGTAAAATAGTACCATATAATAATTATATAATAAATTATTATGCCCAAAATAAAGGAGATGATGAAAAAATGGCAAGTGTACAATTAAAAAACATTGACAAAGTATATCCCAGCGGTGTTAAAGCGGTATCGGATTTTACCCTTGACATAAAGGACAAAGAGTTTATAGTCTTTGTAGGTCCGTCAGGTTGCGGTAAGTCGACAACATTGCGTATGATAGCAGGTCTTGAAGATATCACCAGCGGAGAGCTTTATATAGACGGCCGTCTTGTAAACGATGTTGTACCCAAAGACAGGGATATAGCAATGGTTTTCCAAAACTATGCATTGTATCCTCATATGACGGTTTACGATAATATGGCGTTCGGATTAAAACTTAGGAAAATGCCCAAGAGCGAAATAGACGCAAGGGTTAAGGAAGCATCAAGGGTACTCGGCATAGAGCAGTTTCTTTCCCGTAAGCCTAAGGCGCTGTCAGGCGGTCAAAAACAGCGTGTCGCTTTGGGAAGGGCAATAGTGCGTGAGCCTAAGGTTTTCTTGTTGGACGAGCCTCTTTCAAACCTCGACGCAAAGCTGAGGGGGCAGATGAGGACGGAAATTACAAAGCTGCACAACAGGCTTGCAACTACATTTATATATGTTACGCATGACCAGATAGAAGCTATGACTATGGGAACTCGTATCGTCGTAATGAAAGACGGCTTTATGCAGCAGGTAGACTCTCCCCAAAACCTTTACGATTATCCTGTTAACCAATTTGTTGCGGGCTTTATCGGCACTCCGCAGATGAACTTTTTTGACGCAGAGATTCAGATAAAAGACAAAAAGGTAGAATTGCTGTTTTCAAGCAACATAATCACACTGCCCGAAAGCAAAAGCTCAAAGATAATCGACCTGTTAAAGATTGCGGACGAAAAGATTTCCGTAATACTCGGCGTACGTCCCGAAGACATACACGACGAAGAGGTATTTATATCAAATTCTAAAGATACGACAGTAAAATGCAAAATAGATTTAGTAGAAAAAATAGGTTCAGAGACATTGCTTTACTGCAACCTTAATTTAGAAGAAGAGTATAAAGAAAAAATAGTTGACGAATCTGCCGACACAATGATAGCACGTGTTGACCCTCGTACCACAGTGAAAAGGGACGATGTTGTAACACTCGCTTTTGACGCAAAGCATATACATCTTTTTAATAAAGAAACGCAGATGACAATACTGAAAAGAGACGATTTGTTTACCGGCAGCAATATACCCGCTGTACTGGAAAAAGGCGCTGTAATAATCGGCAACAACAAACTTGATTTGGTTGCAGATGACAAGCTTAAAAAGTATATCGGCTCTGAAGTGCTTGTACAAATCGGAAACGAAGACGTTGAAATAAACGCTAAGGGTGCGGGCGCATTTGAAGCGATTATAGAAAGCGTAGAGCAAATAGGCTTTAAAAAGTATATAACCGTAAATATGAACTATACCGAAAAAGAAGATGCCGACAAGACTCCCAAGAGGGCATTTATCAATGTACCTGAAAAGTTTGATTTACAGGAAGGAGCGGTATTTAAGGTAAAAATTAAAAACTTTACACTGCTTGACCCCGAAACACAAGAAAAAATTTATACTCCCGCTAAATAAAACTATATTTGATATTTTAAAAGCTCCTTAAAATTTAAGGGGCTTTTTTTTGTGAAAAGGGCTTTAAAAAAGATTAATTTGCTTATTATATTTGTTTTTAGTTGCTGTTTTTTATTTGTTATGATAAATTATTATCATGGCACCGTTCGGTGTTAAAATTTATACAAATAGGAGAGGAATTATGGCAGGTTTTAAAGGTTCTTTGGACAATTATTTCGGCATAACAAAGAGCGGCTCAAAATTCAGCACAGAAATTATTGCGGGCGTTACAACATTTTTTACAATGGCTTATATAATGTTTGTAAACCCCAATATTTTAAGCGAAACAGGTATGCCTTGGAATGCGGTATTTTTGGCAACTATTTTTGCAGCCGTTATTGGTACTTTGGTAATGGCATTGTTTGCCAATGTGCCTTATGCGCAGGCTCCGGGAATGGGGCTTAACGCATTCTTTACTTATACTGTATGTTTCGGTTTAGGTTTTACTTGGCAGCAAGCGCTCGCTATGGTATTTATTTGCGGTATAATCAATGTTTTGATAACAGTAACTAAAGTCCGCAAACACATTATTAAAGCAATACCTAAATCATTGCAATATGCGATAGGCGGCGGAATAGGCGTGTTTATTGCGTATATAGGCTTTAAAAACGCTCAATTCTTACAATTTACGTCAGAACCGCTTAATATTTTGAATACTTTGGTTGACGGTACCGTTATTACAGACGGCGGCATTGTACCCGCTCTTACAAATTTTGCAAATCCGGCCGCATTGCTTGCATTGTTTGGTCTTATTGTTACAATAATTCTGTTAATATTCAAAGTTAAAGGCTCTATACTTATCGGTATAGCCGCTACAACAATATTAGGTGTAATAGTAGGTTTTGTAGATGTAAGCAGCGGCGCTATCGATACAGCAGTATGGGGGCAGTCATTTAAAGATTTAGGCACAACATTCGGCGCGGCTTTCGGCAGCGACGGTATGGGCTCTCTTTTCAGTGATTTATCAAAGCTTCCCATAGTACTCCTTGCAATATTTGCATTCAGCCTGTCAGATACATTCGATACTATAGGCACATTTATAGGCACAGGCAGAAAATCAGGCATATTCAGCGATGAAGAAATTTATTCTCTCGAAAACAGCAAGGGCTTTAAGTCTAAAATGGACAAGGCATTGTTTGCAGACTCTATAGCTACAAGCGTAGGCGCTATTTTAGGCACATCAAACACCACAACATATGTTGAAAGCGCCGCAGGTATAGAAGTCGGCGGAAAAACAGGCTTTACAAGCGTTATCACAGCTTTACTGTTTTTAGCTTGCATACTGATTTCACCTATAGCAGGGCTTGTTCCCGGCATAGCTACCGCTCCCGCTCTTATAGTGGTAGGTATTATGATGATGAGCTCATTTAAAGAAATTGACTGGCACAGCCTTGAAGAGGCAATACCCGCTTTCTTTGCGGCAATATTGATGGCACTTGCTTACAATATTTCCATAGGTATTGCTTTCGGCTTTATCTTCTACTGCATAG
>JAQVSX010000078.1 GCA_028700355.1 Clostridia bacterium | reverse complement strand
GCTTAAAGGGCGCATGCCTAATAGGTGCCGCAATGAAGGCGGCAGGGTATAGGGTTGTTCCTGAAAACACAGGCGAAAGCTATGATATTATACGCTCTATAGAATTTCAGACAGAAAATGAGCTTATAGCTTTTTGCAGGGCGGTACAGCAGGCATCTCCTGTAGACAGCCATGTAACGCCGTATCCTTGGGATATGCCCGGGTATAATGATAAAGTGATAATGGCAGCAGGATGTTTTGTACAAGGCTCGTCAATAGAATTGTCTTGTGATGCCCCCATAAGAAAGCCTTATATAGCCTATATTCAAGGAGGACTGACTTATGAGCATATCAAAATTGCTGTTATGCATTGCATTGAAACCCTAAAAGCATAGTAATATGAAAAGAATAGTACTATAAAACTTCCGTTGTTTTGGGAGTTTTTTCTTTTTTTTGTCTATTGTGATGCCGTCAGGGGCTATTAAATATTTAAGATACTTGTTTGACAATAAAAACATAATAAAATATAATATATATAATAATGTAAAAGCCGCATTACCTGCGGCTTTTACAAAAGGAGAAAAAAGAATAAGTATTAAATGGCAGGGGAGACGCGACTCGAACACGCAACCAATGGTTTTGGAGACCACTACTCTACCATTGAGCTACTCCCCTAAAAAATAATGCTTTTGCAATTATTCACAAAAGCATTAATATTATAATAAAAATTACTTAGTTAGTCAAATATATATAAGAGGTTTATATGAAATTTAATTACAAACTTGGCGTTATCGGATATGGAAATATGGCAGGCGCTATATGCAAAGGTATAATCAGCAACGGTGTTTGCAATATAAGCGACATTTTAATTTTCGACATAAATGAACAAAAGATTAATGAAGCAAAAAGTCAGGGCTTTGCTTGTTCAGACAGCATTAAAGATATTGCATTGCAGTGCGGTTATATATTATTATCTATAAAACCGCAAAACGCATACAATGTTTTCGCCGATTTATCACCGCATATAAAAGAACATAGTATAATAATATCTATTATGGCAGGTTTTTTAAAACAAAACATCGGTAAAGGCTTAAATACCAATAAAATTTGCAGATGTATGCCCAATACTCCCGCATTTGTTTCAAAGGGAATTACGGCAATTGATTCCTCAAATTTAAATATTGAAGAAAAGAAATTTGTATTTGATATTTTTAATTCAATAGGCGATGCTATAGAAATAGAAGAAAAATTTATGAATGCCGTTACGGCAGTAAGCGGGAGCGGCCCTGCTTATGTTTATCTGTTTATAAAACATTACATAAACGCCGCAAAAGTTTTAGGATTAAATCAAAATCAATCAGAGCGGCTCGTTCTTTCAACGCTTTGCGGTGCTGCCGAAATGGTAAAGACTAGCTCCCAAAGCATCGATAATTTAATAGATAATGTATGCAGTAAGGGCGGAACAACTATTGAAGGTGTAACAGTACTGAATAAAAACGGTTTTGAGCAAATTATTAAAGATTGCGTAAAAGCGGCTTATAACAGAGCAGAGGAGCTTTCAAAAAATCAATGAAAAATGTAGAGATTTACACTGACGGGGCATGCAGCGGCAATCCCGGTATCGGAGGCTGGGCGGGCATTTTAATTTATAAAAATCACGAAAAAGAAATAAGTGGTTGTTTTGATGAAACTACAAACAACAGAATGGAAATGTTTGCAATATTACAGAGTTTAAAGCTGTTAAAGGAAAAATGCAATATAAAAATTTACAGTGATTCTGCTTATGTTGTTAATGCTTTTGAAAAAAATTACATAAAAAATTGGGTTAATAACGGTTGGAAAACAGCCGATAAAAAAGATGTCAAAAATATTGATTTATGGAAGGCTTTGTTAAACGAATTAAAAAAGCATTATTATGAAATTATCAAGGTAAAGGGACACAGCGATAATATTTATAATAACAAATGCGATGAGCTTGCAAGGCAGCAAATACAAAAATGTAAAGCTATAAAACAAATAAGTAATTAGGATATATTTTATTATGAGCAAAGTCATTTTTAACAAAAATTTTATTTTAAATATTATTTTTACGGCTTTATTCTGTATTTTGTCTGCCTGTTTTATTTATATGAATAACATAATATCTTCGTTGTTAAAAAATATTCTGTATTCGGGTTTGGGGCTGATATTTATAACAGCTGTCTTTTCAATTATATATAACAAGATTTCACTTTTCAGATTAATGGTAACAATCATAACCCTTGCGGTATTCTTTTCGGTATTGTTTTGGATATTCGATATTTCAGGTCTGTGGGAAAATGTGAGTACTGTCGCTAACTTGAAAAAATTTATTAACGATAAAGGTGTATATTCCGGCTTGGTATTTGTTTTAATACAATTTTTACAGGTTGTTGCAGTGCCGCTTCCCGGAGTAATAACGGTAGGTGCAGGCAATATTTTATTTGGTGCGTTTTGGGGCGGTATACTTAGCTTTATCGGTATTATTCTCGGCACGGTTACGGCATTTCTTATAGGCAGAAAATTCGGTTATAAACTCGTAGTATGGATTGCGGGGGAGGAAACGGTTAATAAATGGCTGGAAAAATTGAAAAACAGAGACAAAGTAATGTTCACAATGATTTTTTTGCTGCCTTTTTTCCCCGATGATTTACTTTGCTTTGTCGCAGGGCTTACTTCAATGAGCCTGTTGTTTTTTACTTGTATGGCGATAGTAACACGAATTATAACTATTACCGCTACATCGGTATTTGCAGAATTTTTAAAATATCTTCTTTTGACACAATCTTTAATAGGTTATGTTTTATTGCTGCTGATAGCAATTTCTCTGCTTGTAATTTTTATCTTAACATTAAAATACGGCGAAAAATTGCAAACTTATCTTGAAAGTAAATACCACCAAATTTTTAAAAAGAAAAATAAAGAAGAATAAACGGTAATTTTATTAAGATAAATCAGTTTGCATAATATTTTTTTGATTTATATAATATTCCCCAAATAATCCAATAAATGACAAAATGTAATGCATAAGATATTGGTATAATTAGTTTTACGGTAATGTCTTTAATGCTATTCAAATCTATATCAAATAATAGCGCTATGCTTATTATGCACAATACGGCAAGCATAAACAGCAATAGAGAACCGATTATTAAACTTCTTATGTAGAATACTTTTTTTGTTTTCTTGTTTGGTTTAACAGCATATCCAAGCAAAGAGGACAGCGGTAGTATAAGCATTATTGAAAGTGCATATATGTAATATTGCATGCCGATCATTATTATCGTTTCGCAAAGCAAATATATTAAAGCAGTATGTAGGGCTATCAATAAATACAACATAAATGCAGTAATCATATTAATCTTATTAATAAGTAAAAATTGTTTAGACTGTTTTCTTAAATTAGTATAGGGTTTGAGAATAAAGCCCTGCTCGTTTAAGTCCTGTTGAAGCTTACCGAAAGCGGTTTTATTAGATGAAGAGGGAAGAAGGCTATAAGATGATGGTTGCTGCTGCTGATTATCTTCTTTTGCGGGCAAATCATCAAATTCAATCTGTTTTTGTGGTTTATTAAAATCTCTTTGTAATATATTAATATTTATGTCTTGATTTTCTTGCGGTTTAATATTATCTGTATGGCTACTTTGAAAAAACGTATTTTCTTTTTTTTCTGATTCTATTTCAGGCGGCTGTGTCTGTGTATTTTTTTCAAACAAAGGTCTTTCTTCAACTTCATCATCGTTTTTCACATTGCTAAGCAGCTTAGATAAAATTTTTCTATACTCTATGTCTTTTTCATTTTGTCTGTTATCAATATAAAATAATTGCTGTGTGCGTGGTTGTTTGGAAAGTTGTGGTATCAGCTCTTCATTGATTTCAGGTTTGTTAATTACGGTTTGAATTTTAGGTTTTTTTTCTGTAATAACATCTTTTTTAACAGAAATAAGCTTGTCTATAACAGTTTTTGATTGATTCCATTTCTCAACATTATCGTTGCAAATGTCTTTGCCGTAATCGGTAAGCTTAAAATATTTTCTTCTTCCGCCGTGGGTTATAGAGTCGTCGCCCCAATAAGATTCAATAATTTTTCTGTCTTCAAGCCTTTTTAGGCTGCTGTAAAGTGTCGGCTGTTTTATCTTATAATCGCCTTCGCTTTTTACTTCTATATATTTGCCAATTTCATAACCATATTTATCGCCTTCAAGTAAAGCTTTTAAGATTATAATATTTATATGCCCGCGTAAAATTTGTTTTTTAGAATCGCTCATAACATTTTACCTCTTAAAAATATAATACATTAGTATAAAAAAAAAGTCAATAATTATAATACTATGCAATGCAAAAACGATAAAAATAGATATATTTTGCACACACACACTATCAAAATAAATTAAGTCGTTATCAGAAGAAGTGCACTTCTATCGAAAGGGGATGATATTTATAACTTTACAAATAATAATTTTACAAAGTGAAATGATATGATATAATCATATATAAAATTTAATAACAAGTTGCCTTATCAGCCATTTTCTGATAACCGACATCTATTATAAACGTCAATTAAAAATGTACAAATATTACGGAATAAAAATGTACAAATTTAGGTACGGTTATTTTCAGATTGCAGATGTTGTAATCTGAAAGATTTACCTTTAATGGTTATAACATGTGCA
>JAQVSX010000077.1 GCA_028700355.1 Clostridia bacterium | reverse complement strand
ATAAGACGGGTTTGTAGGTACTTGGTTGAAAACTGTTACGTAAACATTTTCCTGTGTAATTTGCCTGATACAGGCATCAAATACCCTTTTTACTTGAATACACGCCTTTTCACACAATCCATTAATAGGGTTGCCGCTGATTGAACCCGGATATCTTTCCGATTGAAAATTAGTAAAAAAGGACATCTTTTCACCTCCTATGAAAATCCTTCTATTGCATAATATGAACAATATATCTTTTGTGTGTTATATAATCAATATATGTTAAGAAGGCAAAAAAATGACATTCTTATATTAAAAACAGCATAATCGGGCAAGTTTAAAGCCGCAAATATTTGCGGCTTTAAATTAGAATTTTTCGACTTTTGTTTTACTCTTTTTTCCCGCAGGTCTTATTGCCTTATTGGGTAACGAATCCTTTAATGACATAATCTTATTGCCGATGTCTTTAAAGGTAGGGTTAATTGATTCTGTTGCTGTTTTGTTGTTTCTCTTATTCTGAGTATTATTTTTGACGGGCATTCGCCCCTCTGATTCATCAGAATTTTGAGAATTACCGCTTTGAGTTTTACTCTGGCTGTTCTTGTTTTGAGAATTCTTATTTTGTGTGTTTTTGTTTTGAGAATTCTTGTTCTGGGAATTCTTGCTTTGAGCGTTTTTACTTTGAGTATTCTTGTTCTGAGAATTCCTGTTTTGTGTCTTCTGCTCGTTTTTGTTCTGGTTGTTTTTAGAATTTTTGTTGTTTGTGTTTTTGTTCATTTTCTTAAAACCTCCCTGTGTTATGTATTTTGAGCAGATAGAATTTTTTTATTTATGTTAGTATGTTAGCAATTAATGGGAAGGCTTTAATATTTTTATACGGCGCAGCTTTTAGCTTTCAATTTTCTTTTTAACAATTGCGGTAACAACAGGTTTTTTTAATTTTTTTGTTTTGTTTAGGTATTTTTCCAGCAATATAATAAAAACAAAACCCAGTGCAATAAAAGCAGCGGAAAGCGCTATTGCGGCTATTTCACCCCAGATAAAATACCCTAAAAAAAGCCCCGCTGCGCAAAATAACAGCGGTATAATATAAACTATAAAGCTTGAAAATAAAACAATCCTTTTAGGCATTTCTACCGAAACAATATCGCCTGCGCTTGCGTTTACTGTGTTTTCAAATTCGATTTCAAAAATATTTGAATTTTCAGAAAACATACACATTTTGCATTTTTCGCAATCGGTTTTTCTTTTAAATTGTACGGCAATATTGCCGTCTTGGGCTTTTATTACAGTTCCTGTTTCAATCATAATAATACACTTAATTTATATATTTTATACTTTCTACATCAAAAATAACGACACAAGCAGAAAATAAATTATAAGCCCCGAAATATCGTTAATTGTTGTAATTAAAGGATTAGTGCCGACAGCTTGGTCAAAGCCAAGTTTTATAAGAAGATACGGCACTAAAAAGCCAAGCATAGTACTGAAAGTAACGGTTATTGCAAGGGATAAGCCCACTACAATACCTAACATAATCGAAGCCTGCCATATACTTGTAATCAGGCAGGCAAAAGCGCCTAAAAGTATGCCCATAGAAAGTCCTACAAGCATTTCTCTGGCAAGCTGTTTAATAAATTTAGAAAAATTTATTTGTCCAAGCACGAGCGCCCGAGTAAAAATTGTAGAAGACTGTCCACCGACATTGCCGCCCATATTCATAATAACGGGCATAAAAAAGGCAACGGAGATTATTGAAGCTAACGTGCTTTCAAATTGCTCTATCATTAAGCCGGCAAACATACCCCCAATCATTGTAACGATTAAAAACGGAACTCTAAGCCGCCATATTTTAAAAACAGAGCCGCTTATCAATATTCTACTTCTGTCCGTTTCTGTTTTGCTTATTTCAGAAAAACCTGCTTTATTTAAATCTGCATCTGCGGCTTCATCTTCCAAAATATCAATAGCGTCGTCAACGGTTATAACGCCGACCAAGCGCTCTTCCATATCTACAACGGGAACGGCAAGTAAATCCTGTTCCTTTAATAAATGTGCTACATCTTCCTCCTCGGTTTCGGTATAAGCCTTAATTGGGTCTTTTGTCATTATTTCGTCAACCTTTTTTTCAGGCTCTGCCATAACAATATCTATTAAGGATACCTCGCCTTCAAGATGCCTTGCGTTATCGGTAACATATAAATGATAAACCGTTTCCATATCGCTGCCTGCTGTCCTAACCTTTTGCAACGCTTCGCTTGCAGTCATATCCTTTCTTAAACGTATATATTTAGGAGTCATTGCACGTCCTGCCGAACCTGCTTTATAGCCGAGCAGCAGCGATGTCATTTCCCTTTCGGTATGTGATAGTGAAGAAAGCAATCTTTTTGCGACAGCAGCGGGCAATTCGTCTATAAGTTTAATTCTGTCGTCAGGCTGCAAAGAAGCAAATATTTCAATTGCACGCTCATCTGTAAATTTTTCTAATAGTCTTTGCTGAACGGAAACTTCCATAAGCTCAAAAACTTCCAAAGCCATTTCTTTATTTAAAAGCCTGAAAATGATAAGGCTTTCTTGGTTGTTAGCCTTATATATCAGTTTTAATACCTCGTCATTATTTAATTCGTTTAATAGCTGTTTAAGCTGTTTAAAGTCCTTATCTTTTAAATAATTCCAAATTTCGTTATCGTTTACAGCCATGGTATTTCCTCCTGTTTGTAATTATTTTATATGTTAAAGCACAAATATAAAAAATAAGCAGCGTTTTTACGCTATTGATAACGCTACTTATATTTTAGATTTCCATTTTTTTATTATATTTTATTAACAATATAATGTCAATAATTTTACTTGTTTTTAAAATCAGCTTATAACTTAAAATTATGCACTACTTCAAAGCCTTTTATAAGCTCTATTCTGTAACAAAATTTTCCCGTTTCAAAGTAAAATGTATATAATACTTCTTCATTGCTCATTACTGTAAATGTATTATTGTTTTCTGTATAAGTATAAGACTGCGTATCGCCGTTTACAGTAACAAAACATTTGTCGTTTGTTAATTTTATTTTTTCAATAGTATTGGAAAAATACACTTTTTGAGTAATATTATCTATTATTTTATTTATACAGTAGACATCAATGTTGTCTTCAATATATTTTTCTAACCCTTTTATCGTTCTTACCTCATTATTAAAAGCAGGATAAAATGCGCCCAAATCTTCATCTTTTAAATTTTTTGAAACATTAAAAGATACACCGCTGTAATTATAATCTTCATCTAGTTTTAATTCGTTTGAGCAGCCGCATAATGCCAAAACCAACAGCAGCACCGCTATTACAGATAATTTTTTATACATTTTATATCTCCTAAAATAAGTTATGTTTATTATAACATAATAAACAGCTTTGAACAATTACAATATCAACACTTGTTATTACATATAGGGCTTAATATTTATGTCTAAAAAGAATATAAAATTAAATATTATTTTATAATTATTGACAATATAATACAATTATTTTATAATACAATCATTAGAGTATTAGGAGTTAATATGCAAAAGTCCTGTCCCGGTTGCGGGAATAAATTATTAGGTTACCCTGACACTATTGTATTATGCCAATATTGCGGGCAAAAAGTTTTGTTTGAAAGCAATAATCAGCCGCAGCAACAACAACAGCAACAGCCTCAACCTCAGCAATATCAATACTACACAGCTCCGCCTGTAAATAACAGACCTAAAAACATAATTCATTATAATGTAAAAGTACCGCCACGCCCTAAACACAGTATATTTTTACATATAATATTGTTTTGTATGACCGGCGGCATAGGCAATGTTTTATACTTAATATATAAAATTTATGAACAGAACAAATGGGACGAAAAATATAACAAATAACCTAAAATATTAATAAGGCGGAATGTCCGCCTTATTATATTGATAAATAACAGAATACTCAAAAGGCGCTGATAGTTTTTACACATTACAGCGCCTTTTTATGTTTATTAATATTTTAAATATTAATTATCATCTTCACTGATATCATCATCTTGCGATTTATCTATCATTTCCTGCATTTCCTGATTTTCTTTTTCAAAATCTATTGTATCGTACCGGTCATACTCATCAGTGTTATCCGATTCAGTTTCAGGCTGATGTTCATTTTTAACCCTTATTCTTTTTCCCTTATCTTTACCTTTAACGGTTTTTATTTTATCTCTGCTGTAAGAAGGCGCTTTTACTTTGGGTGTTTTCGCCTTAAACACTTTAGATGATTTCAGCTTTCTTATAAACAATAGCACCATTACAAACAGCAAAACAAACGCTATAAGCGATGTTGTAACAAGTCCCCACGGGAATACAAAGGGTACATCTTCTTCTTCGGGTTCAGGCGTAGGCGTAGGCTCGGGCGTTGGCTCAGGAGTTTCTTCTGGCGCAAAATCTAAACCCTTAAACACAAACTTGGAAATATATTCCTCTGTAAAGTCTTGTTCAAAGCTTTCCTCCGTAATTGTGGACATCTTAGCATCATCGTAAAGGACAATGCCCTGCGATAAGTTATCGCTGTCGCCGTCTCGGGTGCCGTTCCAAATTTCTAATGCAAAACCTTTTGAAAGCTCGCCGGTTTGAACATAAAACTGATACTCTGTCCAGTCGCTTGCCGTTATATTTTCAAATTGTAACGGCTGCGGTTCACTATCGTCATCTTCCTGTCTGG
>JAQVSX010000076.1 GCA_028700355.1 Clostridia bacterium | reverse complement strand
GCAAGAAAATCTGCTATCAGATTGCTTTCCTTTAAATATACAACATAGCTGTTCTTTCTTTGAGCGGTCTTTGCCTTAATATTAAAGTGTTCAAGTAGCTTAGCAATATCTTCCGCCATTTTTTCGCTGCTAAAATACAAGCTTAAATTATAGCCACATTCTTTTTCAGAGGGTACGGCAATGCTACCTCCCGCTAAAAAAGCGCCCTTTAAATAGCTTTTTTTGCAGCAATTTTGTTCTGTAATATATTTGTCTATTCCCTGCGCTATCTGCCTGTGATTATCTTTATCAAGCGATATTATGCCAAGCTCTGAAAGTATCTCTTCTGCATTACGGCAAACCTGTATTCTGTACAGCAGACGCTTGTTCAGCGTGCTTTTTTTGTGTGATACTATCTGCGCATTTATATTGAACAGTTTTTTGAAAAAAGATAGCACTTTACCTGCAAAACGGACATTATCGGTGCTTATTTCTGCGCATAAGCCCTCACTGTTGATGTTTATGCTGCCCGCCGTATGTAATATCGCCGACAGCTCTGCCGCTGTGCAGCAGGCATCGGAATTTTTTTGCGCAAGCAATTCATTTTTTACATTAAGCGAAAATGACATATATTGCCCCAAAATATTTTGAGATATTATTTTAAGCTTTTCTTAGCCTTTTTTGCCGCCTGAGAGCGCCACTCGGGTGAAGCGGAAAGGTTTACAATTCGCTGCGGCGGTATATTAAGCCTGTTGATTAGCTCTTCGCATATTTTTACTTCGCCTATTCTTTCTGTACTGTGAGCGTCTGAATTAACAATAAAATCTGCCCCCGATTCCAGCATGTCCTTCATTTCCTTATCGGTGTAGGTTATTCTTTTACCGTTAATCTCTACAAATGTTCCGTACTTTGCGCATACTTTTGCAATTTCGCCGCAATTTACCTTTAAACCGTAATTTATATGTGTAAGCACATCAACGGGAAATCTCTTTATATTGTTTATTATAGCCTGAGTGTTTACCTCTATCCTTTTTTTTGATAATTTAAAATTAAAAAAATCGTAAATAATATTAGGCGCAAAAAAAACAAAAAAATCTTTAGCCGTTTTGGACCATATAAATTTATGATAGCCGCAAAGTATTATGTCAAACATTTCAATTTCTTCATCGGTCATATCAATTTGCCCGTCTGTGCCGATTATGTTTGCCTCAATGCCCATAAGTATTTTTACTTTGCAGCTATCTTTTATCTCTGCAATGTCTTTTATAAGATGAAGTATTTTTTTCTTTTTTAAACCAAAGGCTATATGTTTTAAGCCGTGGTCGGTTATTGCTATTTCTTTAAGTCCTTTTTCATATGCTGCCTGTGCATTGTCTTTCACGCTGCCTTTACCGTGGCTGTATCTCGTATGTGTATGATAATCTCCGTATAGTAACATTAAAGCTCCCTTAAAAATCGCCTATATATATTATTTCTTCTGACAATGTCAGGTCATATTTTTTATGTATCAATTGCTTGACTTTGTTTATAAGCCTGTATATGTCTGAAGATGTAGCGTTGCCGTTATTTATAATAAATCCGCTGTGCTTAGCCGAAACCTGCGCCCCGCCCTCTTTTAAGCCTTTAAGCCCCGCCTCGTCAATCAGCTTTGCGGGCATTATGTCAAGGTTTTTGCCCTGCCGCTTAAAAACGCTCCCTGCGCTGGGCTTTTGCGGATGATTATTTTTGCGTAAAATTAAAAGGTCTTTAAGATTTTGCCTCGCCTTAGTAACATCTTCTTTTTTAAGTTTTAACATTGCGCTTAAAATAATACACTGTTTTTTTAAAAAAACACTGTTACGGTAACCAAAGCGGCATTGTTTGTTGTCGTAAACTTGCAATTTACCGTCCGATGCCGCCTTAACATAGGTTGTTATATCCTTCATTTCGCTACCGTAACAGCCGCAATTCATAGCAATATGTCCGCCTATGCTGCCCGGCACTACGCCCGCAAATTCGCAGCCGCCGTATCCGCTTGATATTATTTTAGAAACCGCCCAGGCAGAGCTTGCGCCTCCGCTTACAAGAAAATAACCTCCGCCGCAATCCTCAATAAATTTATCGTTAAAAAATTTTAGTATAACGCCCTTATAGCCCTTGTCGGATACTAAAATATCAGAGCCTCCGCCTATTACGGTAAAGGGTATGCCGCAGTTATATAAATAAAAATATGCAGCCTGAGCTGACTTTGCATTATCACAGCTACATAAAACATCGGCTTTGCCGCCTGTTTTAAAAGTAGAATGCAGCGCCATACTTTCATTTATAAAAATCTTACAGCCAAAACTTTCAAGTTTTTTTATTATTTGTCGCATATATATTTTACCTTATAATTATTATTTATTCAAATCAATAGGGTAACATTTGTTTTATTTTTTCAACGCTCTGCAAATTTTCCGTTAATGCGCCGTAAGAAAGAGCTTTGTTTTCTTCAAGTATTTCCTTAGATATAAAGGCATTAAGCACAAGATTATCTTTTATTTTCAGTTCTGACTGCTTCATTATTGTGTCTTTGTATACATTTGATATGTTTACAGAAAACATATTTATTTCGGTCAATTTTTTTTGCGATTTTTCAGACAATACATATTCTATAAAATCCGTACATATTTTAGCGTTTATGGTTTTTTTACATATTCCCATATAGCATACAAGGTCGCTGTAACCCTCAGCCGTCTGAAAAGAAAAATCCGAAGCGTTTTCCCGTCCGCTTATTCTGACATAGTCCCTTTGCGTGCCCAGCAAAAATACGCTGTAATTTTTTGAAATAAACCTCGAATACGCCTCTAACTGCGTAAAATGCTTTGTGCTGTCAAGCGATTTTTCGCCAAGCGATATGCTTTTGTTTGCAAGATATGCGGCAAGCAGCGGATTGTTAAATTGAGAATAACCCGTGATAAAAGAATAAAGGTTATTTTTAGATGAACATGCAAGCTCCTTTGCAAATATAATATCGCCGCTGATATGCTCATTTATGCCGGCAATTATATAAGCGCCCGTACACCACGGTACAGCGAAAAGTTTGTTTTCTATTACGCCTGAGCTTAGCATATTGTCATATACTGCGATGTTTCCCTCATAAGCGGCAATTTCCGAAAGCAAATCGCAGGCTAAGCCCTGACCAAAGGAAAACATATCGGGGCATTGCCCCTCCGACAAATTGTTGATTATCTGCTGATAAGTCATAGACTTAATCAGTATGTATCTTGCGGGGTTGTCTTTTTCATACTCAATAGCCCGCCTTTTTAAAAATTCACTGCGCGAGCCGCTGCCTCCCTCAAACATATCGACATGCCAAAGCTGTGCAATTTTTGCCAAAGGCGGCTTATTGCTTTTTGTGTCGGCGAAGTAGTGCGGCATGACAAATACTGTAAATAAAACAATAACAAGCGGGGCAAGTATTATCTTGGTTGCTTTTTTTAAATTATTCATTGCAATAACCCTTAAAAATATTATTTCTACTCTAAATTATATTTTTGTTGCGACAAAAATATAATTGATTCCGTATTTGTCTAAAAATTGCTCCAAATTATTTTTGTTGCATAATACTGATTATTATGTTAAAATATATTTTATTGTTTTAACAAATAACGGAGAATAATGACACAGCATATAATATATACTCCCTCAAACATTTTTGCAGATGTAAATTTCGGACTTGATACTAAAACCGTTGTTATTAACGAAAGCTTGATAAAGGGAGTAGCGCTTAAAGAAATTTATTTTGCCGCAAGGGAAGTCTTTGACAAAAGGCCGCGCGGCTACGGTGTACTGGCGCAGTCTGAAAAGAATAAAGACGCTCCATTGCTGGTTATTATTGGCGATTATTATCATGGTATAGATAATGATACTATGCTGTATTATGCCGATTTAGGCTTTTCTGTATTTATGTTTGATTACAGCGGTGAAGGCTTTAATAAGACAAAATATACCTTTTATACTCCCGAAACGGATTATGCAAACTATATGCGGGCAGACAGGCATTTAAATTATGCCGATACGAATGCCCGTGAAACCTGTTACTATGAATGGAGTACACTTGCGCATTATGCGGTTACCGCAGCGCTGAGCCTGTTTGACAATAAGCCTGCTAAAATAGGAGTTTTAGGCATTGGTTTGGGCGCTAATATTGCATGGATGCTTGCATATGCCGACAAAAGAATAACTGCCTGCTGTAATGTTTTTGCTGCCGGCTGGGATGCGTACAAAGATATATTCAAATATGACAACAACGATTTAAACGAAATCAGCGAAGAAAGAGAAAGATGGCTTGCCGGTCTTTCCGCCGAAACATACGCAAAGTTTATAAATATTCCCGTTATGCTACTTACCGCATCTAACAATAAATATACGCATATAGAAAGGGCTTACGATACTATGGCAAGAATACCCGATGCCCTCAGCTCTTTTATATGCATTGCGCCTAACTCAGACAGTTATATATGCTATTACGAAAATATTAATCTGTTTTTCAAAAAGTACCTTTTAAATGCAGATATCACAATTCCGCAAAAGGCACAGCTTAGCATAGAAAACACAGACGATTTAGTTACGGTAAAAGTCGAATGCAGCAATATGGAAGATGTTAAGGATATAAACATTTATTGCAGTGAAAATCAGCTTAACCCTACATCGAGAGCATGGTTTACCTATAATGCGTATAAAACGCAGGGCGTGGCAATACCCAAATTGCATG
>JAQVSX010000075.1 GCA_028700355.1 Clostridia bacterium | reverse complement strand
TAGAAAAGCTTGATTTGCGAAGACCTATATATAAAAATACAGCGGCTTTCGGGCATTTCGGCAGGGAAGAATTTCCTTGGGAAAAGCTTGATATGGCAGAGCAGTTAAAAAAATACTTATAAATAATTATCAAAAAAAAGATACAAATAATTATTTAATGTTAAGCAGGTGCGGTTTATGGTGCTTAGCGGCAGTGTTGAAAATATAATATACAGGAACTGTGAAAACGGTTACAGCGTAATAGAAATTGATGCCGGCGGATTTCCTGTTGTATGCGTGGGTAATTTTCCCATAATATCCGAAGGTCAGATAATAGAAGCCGAGGGTGAATATAAAAAGGGAAAATACGGAGAGCAGTTTATATGCAGCATTATTAAATATCACAGCCCCAAAACTTCGGAGGCGATAACAAGGTATCTTGCAAGCGGGCTTATAAAGGGTATAGGTCCGGTAACAGCCGCCGCCATAGTCGACAAATTCGGCGAAAGCACGCTTGAAGTTATAGAAAAAGCGCCGTCAGCGCTTACCGATATAAAAGGCATAAGCGGCAAAAAGGCTGCCGAAATAGGCGCAGCCGTGCTTGCGTTAAAGGATATGCAGGCGGCTGTGATGTATTTGCAAAAATATAATATTTCTATAAACCTTGCGCTGAAAATATTTAAAAAATATCAAAACGGCACGCAGGAGATTTTAAGTAAAAATCCTTACAAGCTTATAGAGGATGTGGACGGTATCGGCTTTATAACCGCCGACAAAATAGCGTCCAATATGGGTATAGAAAAGGATTCTGATTTCAGAATACGGGCGGGGCTAATTTATGCGCTTAAAAACACCGCCGAAGCCGTGGGCAGTACTTATATGCCAAAGAGCGAATTAATTAGCCTGCTGTCTAAGCTGCTCGATATAGATTTTACCCAAAAAAAATTTTCAGATATTTTTGAAAACATACTTGTAAATCTTATGATTGACGGTGTGATAAAAAAAATAGAAAACGGACAGGAAAGTATTATGCTTTCCGTTTATTATAATTTAGAAAAATATATTTCGGTAAAATTGGCAAGGCTGCTTAATTTTTTGCCTCCGCAATTAGACGATTTAGATTTTTTAATATCAAGCTATGAAAAAACTAACGGCATTACGCTGCACGAAGACCAGAAAATTGCCGTTAAGATTGCTGCGGAAAACGGGGTATCGGTAATTACCGGCGGACCGGGAACGGGAAAGACCACAATAATAAAATGCATATTATACATTTTAAAAAATCAGGGCAAAACTGCTCTTTGCGCTCCGACGGGGCGGGCGGCAAAAAGGCTGAGCGAAAGCACGCAGCAGGAGGCAAAGACAATTCACCGCCTTTTAGAACTAAACTTTAGAAACAGCGAAAAATATTTTACATATGATGAAAACTCACCGCTTGATGCGGATACCGTTATTGTTGATGAGGTCAGCATGGTTGACGAATTTTTATTCAACAGTCTGCTCAGAGCGTTAAAAGAAGGGACAAGACTTATTTTAGTAGGGGATAAAGACCAGCTGCCGTCAATAGGGGCAGGCAATGTGCTTGCAAACATTATAGAGAGCGGCGCAGTAAGGGTGCAAATGCTTACAAAAATATACAGGCAGGGCAAGCAAAGCCTTATTGTGCTTAATGCCCATGCCATAAATAACGGCAATATGCCTGATTTATACGACAATAATTCGGATTTTTTCTTTATAGAAAAGCGCACGCCAAAAAATATTCACGATACAGTTGCGCAGCTTTGCATAGAAAGGCTACCCCAATACTTAAATTGCGCCGCCGAAAATATTCAGGTGCTTTCTCCGATGAAAAAGGGACTGAGCGGTGTTGAAAATCTAAATAAATCTTTGCAGGAAATAATTAATCCGCACAGTAAAAATAAAAGGGAATTAAGGTTTGAGGACAGGGTGTTTCGTGAAGGCGATAAGGTAATGCAGACGGTAAATAATTATAACCTTAAATGGATAAAGAATTCTATTTACGCAGAGAGCGGAGAGGGCGTTTTTAACGGAGATATCGGTTTTATAATCAGCATCAGCGGATTATATGATTTGACGATAGAATTTGAGGACGGCAGAGTAGCCGATTATTCCGCCGCCGACATAGGCGACCTTGTTTTGGCTTATGCAATAAGCATACATAAAAGTCAGGGCTGCGAATTTGATGCAGTCGTTCTGCCCGTTACGGGAGGGCCGCCGACGCTGCTTACACGCAATCTTTTGTATACGGCAATCACAAGGGCAAAAAAACTTGTTGTTTTAGTCGGCGCAAGGTTTATGGTTGAAAAAATGGTGAATAATAATTATACCCGTAAAAGATACAGCTTTTTATCAAATTTTATCAGACAGCAGTGCGGCGTTTTGGAAGAGCTGCAATAAAAATATTAGTTTTGATTAAGGCAAATGAAAAATTTAATTAAAAGGGTTTATTTTAAATTTATTGAATTTTTGTTTCCTAAATATATTACCTGTTGCTTTTGCAATGAAGAATTACAGGAAAAGGGACTAATTTGCGAAAAGTGCCTGAAAAGGTTGCCGTTTATTAAATCGGGCTGTAAAAAATGCGGCTGTGAAGTTGTAAGCGGAGATTACTGCGTAAGGTGCAAAAATGTCAAATTTTATTTTGACGGCGCATTGTCCGTATGCGATTACGACAATTTTGTAAAAAACATAATATATAAATATAAAAATGGCGATAAATATCTATACGAGCCTATTTCGTTTTTGATAGAGCAAAAAATAAGGAGCGGCGGCAAAGATATTGATTTACTTGCCTTTGTGCCGATAACCGCAAGGGTGCTTAAAAAAAGGGGATACAATCAAAGCGCTCTTATTGCGGATTATCTATCAAAGCAGTTAAATCTGCCCTGCCATAAGGCTTTTATTAAGGTAAAAGAGAGTAGCTTTCAAAAAAACATAACGGCAGCTAACAGGCAGAAAAATGTTAAGGGTGTGTTTTTGCTGAAAGAAAAAGATAAAGTTAAAGGTAAAAATGTTTTGATTATTGACGATATTATCACTACGGGAAGCACGCTGAGCGAATGTGCAAAGGTATTTAAAAGCGGCGGTGCAAAAAATGTTTGGTGCTGTACATTTTCTGCGGTAAAGGCAGAAATTGCTTTTGATAAATCATATTAAGCCTTTTTTCCCGCAAAATCTTTTACTTTGACAAAGATATATAGTAAAATATATTATACAAAATAATAACGGAGAAAGATATATGGGATTGCTTTCGCTGATACTCGGTTCTGACAATAAGAGGAATTTAAAGAATCTGACTAAGATTGCACAGCAGGTTCAGGCATTTGAAGAAGAGTTTACTCTTATGAGCAACGAAAATCTTAAAAAGGTTACGCCCGATTTAAAGGAAAAATTAGCGGGCGGGCAGGACCTTGACAGCCTGTTGCCTCGGGCTTTCGCTGCTGTAAGAGAGGCTTCTAAAAGAGTGCTTGGGATGAAACACTTTTTTGTTCAGATTATGGGCGGTGCCGCTCTGCATCAGGGCAGGGTTGCCGAAATGAAAACAGGCGAAGGAAAAACCTTGGTCGCCACATTGCCCGCTTATCTGAATGCGCTTTCAGGTAAAGGCGTTCATATAGTAACCGTTAACGATTATCTTGCCAAAAGAGATGCCGAATGGATGGGCAAGGTATATAAGTTTATGGGGCTTAGCGTCGGCGTTGTTTACCCCGGTTTAAACAATGAAGAAAAGAGAGCGGCTTATAACTGCGATATAACATACTGCACAAATAATGAGCTTGGCTTTGACTATCTCAGGGATAATATGGTAATAAAAAAATCCGACAGGGTATTAAGGGATTTAAATTTTGCCATAATCGACGAGGTTGACTCCATATTGATTGACGAAGCAAGAACGCCGCTTATAATTTCGGGCAGGGGCGCAAAATCTTCAGAGCTTTATGTAAAGGCGCAGCGCTTTATTAAGACATTAAAAAGAGATAAGGATTTTACCGTAGACGAAAAGGACCGTGCGGTAAGGATAACCGAGGACGGCACAAAAAAAGCAGAGCTGTTTTTTAATATAGAAAATCTCGGCGATGTGGATAACACAGATTTAAACCATCATATACAACAGGCTTTAAAGGCTAATTTCCTTTTTAAAAGGGATAACGACTATATAGTAAACGATGGCGAAGTACTGATTGTTGACGAATTTACAGGCCGTCTTATGATAGGCAGGCGTTACAGCGACGGTCTGCATCAGGCAATAGAGGCAAAGGAAGGAGTTGTAATAAGGAGCGAAAACAAAACCCTTGCGACAATTACATTTCAGAATTTTTTCCGCATATACAAAAAGCTTTCGGGTATGACGGGTACCGCAAAGACAGAGGAAGACGAATTTAAGACTATTTACAGCCTCGACGTAGTTACCGTTCCCACAAATATGCCGATGATAAGAAATGACGAAAACGATGCTATTTTCAAAACCAAAAACGGCAAAATGAATTCTATAATAAATGAAATAGAGCATTGTCATAATAACGGGCAGCCCGTACTTGTCGGAACATTAACCGTTGAAAAATCTGAGGAATTCGGCTCGCTGCTGCGTAAAAGGAAAATTCCACACCATATTTTAAATGCCAAAAACCATGCGCAGGAAGCTACGATAATTGCTCAGGCGGGAAGAAAGGGCGCAGTTACAATAGCGACAAATATGGCGGGCAGAGGAACCGATATAATTTTGGGCGGGAACCCCGAATATATGGCGGTGGAAAAATT
>JAQVSX010000074.1 GCA_028700355.1 Clostridia bacterium | reverse complement strand
ACTGCTTTGCCCTATTAAAAGATATAAAGAGCGAGCGGATATTTGAAGAAATAAATAAAATACTAAGTAGCGATACCAAATATAATAATAATGACAGCCCTCATTACAGGGGCGTTAAAATGCTTAGAGAATTAAACCTGCTCCCCTTAATTTTCCCCGAAATAGAGCTTTGCTACGACGTAAGGCAAAGGGAGGATTTTCACAAATACGACGTATTTGAACATACCGCAAGGACGGTAAAATATTCCCACAAAAGCATAAGGCTTGCCGCCCTGCTGCACGACATAGGAAAGGGCATAATGTACAGGCAAAACGGCAATTTTTTTAAACACGAGATTGCAGGGAGCGAAAAGGCAAGGAGGCTGCTCGGGCAGGGGGGCTTAAAATGCCCCAAAAAGCTGATTGAAGAAACGGTTTTTTTAATAAGATACCATATGTACGATATGGGCGGCAATACCAAGGATAACAAGATAAGGTTATTTATTGCAAAAAACCAAAAATATTTAGATAAACTGCTGATGCTTAAACAGGCGGATTATTTAGGGTGCGGCATAAAAAAAGATATCAGCCCTACCGTGCTGAGGTGGCTGAAACTGCAAAAGCAGATGATAATAGAGGGTGCGCCGTTTTCTTTAAGAGATATAAAAATAAGGGGAACAGATATTTTGCAGTTAGGCTGTAAAGAAAAGTACATTAAAAATGTACTGTTGCATTTATTTGATGATTGCATATTGCAGCCCCGATTAAATTGCAAAGAAACTTTATATTACAAGGCAAAAAAATATATATATTTATATAACCAAAAAGGTGCTTTATGAAAAATTCTATAATTGCAGACTTACACCTTCACAGCCATTATTCCGACGGTGAAGATTCTCCCATGCAGCTTATAAAAAAATGCAGGCAAAGGGAATTAGAGGTAATATCGCTTACAGACCACGATACCACTGACGGCGTTAAGGAAATGATTACGCTTGGCAAAAAAGAGGGAATACACTGCCTTTCGGGCATAGAGCTTTCTACTTTTTTTGGCACGGAAATTCATATACTAGGTTATAACTTTGATATTGACAACGCAGCTTTTAAGCAAAAGTTGAAGGTGATAAAGCAGCACAGAGTACACCGTATAAAAAGGATAACCGAAAAATTAAAGGAGCTTGGTATAGATATTTCAGAGCAAGAAATATATTTACAGGCGGGCATAAGTTCTTCGGTAGGAAGGGTTCATATAGCAAAAGTGCTTGTAAGCAAAAAAATAATGCCGTCGGTAAAGGATGCCTTTGACAAGCTGCTCTCTGTGGGCAAGGCGGCTTATGTCCCCTCATGCAGAATAGAAACAAAGCAGGCAATTGACCTAATAAAAGAGGCGGGCGGAAAAACCGTGCTAGCCCATCCCTTTATTATAGATATCAGGTTTGACAAATTATTGTCTCTTATTATGCAGCTTAAACAGTGGGGTATTGACGGTATTGAATCCGCTTATTATACACATAATAATTTTGAAAGCAATTTTTTAAAGGAAACGGCAAAAAAACTTGATTTGATTTCTACCTGCGGCTCTGATTACCACGGCAGTATAAGGGCGGCATCGACAATTTCGAGATTTGAGCTTTCGGCGGAGGATTATAATAAGTTAAAAAGGCGGTAATAAATGAAAAGATTACATAAAAACGCAATTATTTTTTTGACAATATTAATCTGCTCCCTGTGTTTTTTATGTAACGGCGCATCCGCATACGGCAGCGGCATTAAGGATATATATGTAAGGCTTGTATATCAGGATAAGGTTTGGCAATACCGTTATCCCCAAATAAAGCACTGCGGCAAAATAGACGAGTGCATTGATCAATGTTTTGAAAAGGATTACCGCGGCAGAATTTTGCGGCAAAGTAAACAGTTCAGGTGTTCTTACAGATTAGAAAGTGCCGAAAAAATATTGCAGCAAATAGCGCAGCAAATTGACTACGAGCCTATTTGCGCAAAAATATCTTTTTACCCCGATAAAAAGAACAAATTCGATATCATAAAGGATGAAAAAGGCAAAAAAGTAAACTGCCCTGCGCTGATAAAAGAGATTGAACAAAATCTGTCAAAGGGTAAAAGCGCAGATATTGTTATTAAGCCTCAGATAATAGAGGCGGAGATAACAGAAAAAAGTTTAAAAAAGGCATTGGGAATAAGGGCGGAATTTTCAACGGATTTTTCCGCATCTCAGCCGCAGAGAAAGCATAACATAGCGCTTGCGCTCAGCTGCTTTAACGGTATGATAATACCGCCGCTTCAGGAAATATCTTTTAACGGTACTGTAGGCCCGAGGACAATGGAAAGGGGCTATAAAATTTCTAAAATAATCAGCGAGGGCGATTTTGTCGAAGGCTATGGGGGAGGAGTATGTCAGGCTTCAACAACGCTGTATAACGCCCTTTTGCTTTCCGATATTAAGATAAAAGAATACCATAAACATTCGCTTGCGGTTTCCTATGTGCCGCCCTCTTTTGACGCTATGGTAAACATCAATACGGCGGATTTAAAATTTGTAAATAGCAGCGGTAATTATTTATTTATAAAGACTTGGACGGACAGCAAAAGGGTTTATGTTCGCATTTACGGCGAAAAATTAAATTATACAATCAAGAGAAAAAGTACAATATTAAAAACTTATCCTACTCCAAGGGAAATGGAGATAACAGATACAGAATGTAAATTTAAAAACCTATATGAAGGGGAAAAACTGATAATATATTCTAAACCGAAAATAGAAAGCAAAGGCGAGCTTATTTATTATGACGGCGGCGGCAATATAATAAAAATCTGCCGTTTAAGAAAAGATGTGTATGCCGAATTTGTAGGGAAAATAATAACGGGAAAGCAAAAAAAGCATATACCGCAAAAATAAAAATTTTTTGTTGCCATAACATATGACAGATAGTATAATGATTAGAAACGACGTTAAATATATATGGCAAAATTAGGGATACTTAGGTATTTAAAATTTATGATAAGGCGGTAATTTATGTATTACGAGCAGTACGGGGACAAAAAAAAACCTACTATTATTTTTTTGCACGGCGCTATGGCATTTCAGTCTTTCGCAAGGCAGGAAGAGTTAAAGGACAGCTTTCATCTGATATTTTATACTCTTCCCGGGCACGGCAACGATTATAAAAGGGATTTTGACAGAAATACCGCAATCAGTGAGGTTGCAAATATAATTAAGGGTTTAAATAAAAAGGCAGTTCATATTGTAGGCTTTTCTCTGGGAGCTCAGCTTGCGCTCAGTATGCTCAATAAATACAGTGTGCTGATAGATAAAGCTGTAATAATCAGTCCTTTAATAGATTCAACAGAAACGGAAAACAAGATATTGTCTATAAATACAAGGCTTGTGGGTTACTCCACAAAAATTGCCCCGCTTGCGAAAATCGTTAGTATGCTTATAGGAATAAACAGAGATAAATACCCCGAATTTAAAAGAGAGCAGAAAAACCAAAGGGTAAATAAGCTGTCTTTTTCTATACTTCAAGATATGTTGAAATCCGAAAATTTAGAAAACATAAAATCTGTTAAAAACCCCGTGCTTTTACTTGCGGGTGAGCTTGAATATAATTTTTTTAAGCGCTCTGCGCTTAGGCTTAGTCAGATAATTCCAAATAGTAAGCTGGAATATTATAAGGGTGCAGGGCATAATATACCCTATTTATTTTATAAAAAGTTTAATAAAGATTTAAGGGAGTTTTTAAAGTAATGTACAACAGCTATGCTCATTGGAAATATAATACGGATATAGATGAAAGTCTGGCGGATGCCGACAGCTTTTCGGGCGAGCTTTCATTTGGCACATCGGGAATCAGGGGAGTTATGGGCATAGGCCCCAAGCGTATGAACGAATATGTCGTGGCAAGGGCTTGCAAGGCAGTAGCTATGCAGCTTATTTCTGACGGGGAACAAAGCGTTGCAATAACATACGACAGCAGAAATAATTCTTATTTTTTTGCAAGGCTAGCCGCAGAGGTATTTGCCGCCAATAAAATTAAGGTATATATTACAGAGCAGCTTGCACCTACTCCCGTTCTCGCATACGTGGTAGGACAGCTTAAATGCGGTGGCGGAATCGTTATTACCGCTAGCCATAATCCTAAGCAGTATAACGGCTTAAAGGTTTTTGATAAAGCAGGCTGTCAGATAAGCGGTAAGTACGCAGAGCAAATTGCCACTAAAATTAAGAGCATGGATTATTTTAACATAATAAAAGCGGATTTCGATACGGAATCAGCCCTTAATAATATACAATATATACCCGAAAATATTTTTGCAGATTATTTATGCGAGGTAAAAAAACAAGGCTATAATAATTGCGATAATGTTAAGGTATGCTATACGCCCTTAAACGGCAGCGGCGGCATATTTGTGCCTCAGCTACTCAGGGAAAAAGGGGCGGATGTACTTTGCGTAGAAGAGCAGGCTTATCCCGACGGCAATTTTACTACCTGTCCTTATCCAAATCCCGAAGCAAAAGAGGCTTATATATTGGCTGAAAAATACGCAATGGAAAGCGGCTCTGATATAATTATTGCCAACGACCCCGATGCCGACAGAATAGGCGTTATGTATTTTGACAAAGAAAAGTATGTTCTGCTAAGCGGAGACGAAATAGGGCTTGTAATTTGCGAATACCTGTTAAGGCAAAAGAGCAGGGTTAAAAATATTAAGGGCAATATTATAGTGCGTTCAGTCGTTACAATGAGGCTTATTGATAAAATAGCACAAAGC